>JAOJBP010000001.1 GCA_028228555.1 Candidatus Thioglobus sp.
CTTTTTAGTACCCTACCCTCTTCTTATAAGGTCATTAGAAAAAACAATCCTCTACATTTTTCTGATAACCCATTTAAAAATAAAACTAACTCAGGCTTCACTCTTTAATCATGTTTAATATGTTTAATATGTTCTCAAATAAAATTCCATCGAAAAATGTAAACCTGCGAAATCTTGTCTGGTTCTTTGTAGTTTATAAATAGTATTTAACTTAGTTACTAAGTCCTTGTGAGATTATGGTGCCGAAATAAAGGACAATAATTTTTACATTCTCTTTTATGTCGAGTATTTTTTTAAAGCTAACATTCTTCCAGCTTTAAGATTTTTACTTATAAATGCAAAGATAATAATAGGTGAGCTTAACATGTATGCCTGACTTCTCAAGAATTAAGGAAATTGCATTTGAAATTGAAACTACTTTGTCCGTAAATTTGTATTTAAGTAGAGTTCCAAAACCACTAGGAATAAAATCAACTCGCCTTGAATAAGCCACAGGGATTGGATGAAAAAATTTAGTTAATATGCGCTGCGTACCTTGTCCGTTTGAACATGAATACAGTCGAACTTACCTTTGAATTGAGATGATTTAAGCAAAGCATCTAACGCGCTTTCTACAGTAATTACATAAACATAGCTCTTTGAGATTATTAATTAGCCTTTTATCGCCATTAACTGGAAAAATACCCTTGGACATCAAACTTTTAATTGTATAAAGCGTTTGTCGTTCCTCGCCATTCCAAGTCTTTTCGGTATTAATTTGTAAAATTTTCACTAAAGCCATTCTTGTTCAGATTTAATATAAAATTATCATACATAAAATAATCACGAGAATATACCTTACCAAAAATGAAGGACGAATCAACTAGATTTACAATTGCTGTTATTCATAGAAATGGACTTGGGAGACTTGTATGCGTATTGGACAGTATTTTGACTAATATATCTGCTAATGATGAAGTTATTATTATTGATAACAATAGCACCGATGGATCAATAGATAAAATTGAAAAAAATAGTTTATATAAAGACGTTAAAATTATTAAAAATACATGTAATACTGGTTATGCCTTTCCTTGCAATCAAGCAATGCTTTTAGGTAATGGCAGGTACTTTTTACTTTGTAATAACGATATAAAATTACCTGAAAAATGTTTGGATGAGTTTGAAGAAATTTTCAATAATTCGCCACAATCTGGAATTATTGGCGGACAATTAATAGATGCCAATAAAAATATGGTTGGATCATATTCCAAAACCCCTACATTTCTATCTGAGCTGGATTCGATTGTACGCTTAAGAACCCCTGAAAGACACCAAACTATCCGCGAAGTGGGCACATTGCTTGGCGCATGCCTTGCCGTGAGAAAAACAACAATTGAATCAGCAGGAATGATGGATGATGATTTCTTTTTTTATTTTGAAGAAACTGAATGGTGTATGAGGATAGCGAAAAATGGCTGGAAAGTTCTAACAGCACCACATATTAAAATTATGCATATTGGTGGCGATAGCACTAAATCTGTTTATCATGGCTCTAGAATTGAGTTCTTTCGATCAAGATTATTATTTTGGCGTAAAACTATGCCTACATATCTTGTCATAATTTTATACTTATGGAACATTCCAAAACTTATTGTTGATGGCTGCTTTTATCTAATAGTTACCATTCTAACACTTGGTCTAAATATCAGAATGCGCAATAAGTTAATAGATAGGGTCGTGGTTTTAAGCTGGCTACTTCTTGGAAAGCCAAAAACATGGGGACTCCCTGGAAAATGTTAAACTTATCATGAAAGGAATAATCCTAGCAGGCGGCTCAGGCACACGCCTTTATCCTTTGACTAAAGGCGTATCAAAGCAACTAATGCCCATTTATGACAAGCCAATGATTTATTACCCATTGTCGGTTCTAATGCTCGCCGGCATTCAAAAGGTTTTGATTATCTCTACCCCTGAAGATTTACCAAGGTTTGAACAGCTCCTTGGTGATGGATCTGACATTGGCATGAAGTTTGAATACATAGTACAACCTTCTCCTGATGGACTAGCACAAGCATTTATCTTAGGTAAGGATTTTATTGGTGATGATGATGCTTGTTTGATTCTAGGTGACAATATTTATTATGGTCATGGTATGACTGATATGTTGGCTAACGCTGTGTCAAACGCTAAAGATAAAAATATGGCAACTGTATTTGGTTACCATGTTAATGATCCTGAGCGCTATGGTGTGGTTGATTTTGATCACACTGGTAAGGCGCTTAGCATTGAAGAAAAACCAGAAACTCCTAAAAGTAATTACGCAGTGACAGGTTTGTACTTTTATCCTAATGACGTCGTTAAGAAAGCTGTTGAAGTTGTACCCTCTGATAGAGGTGAGTTAGAGATTACTACGGTTAATCAAATGTATTTGAGTGAAGAACGTCTAACCGTTGAACTTATGGGTAGAGGTTACGCTTGGCTTGATACAGGCACTCATGAGAGTCTATTAGAAGCTTCAACATTCATAGAGACCATTGAGCGAAGACAAGGCTTAAAAGTAGCCTGTATCGAAGAGATTGCATTTGAGCAAGGCTATATTAATAAAGAACAACTTATAGAGCTGGCTAAACCCTTAGCTAAGAATCAATACGGACAATACTTACTCAGACGTGCAGAGGAAGTAAATTGAAGTTTACCTCTCAGTCAATTGAAGGTGTAATACTTATTGAGCCCACTATACATGGTGATAATCGAGGGTATTTTGTAGAAACCTTCAGGCAAGATTTACTTGAAGAGGCTATCGGATACCAAGTTAACTTTGTACAGGATAATGAATCAAAATCAACCAAGGGCGTGCTTCGAGGCCTTCACTATCAACTGCCACCCTACACCCAAGCTAAACTCGTCAGAGTGATTGAAGGTAGTGTATTAGATATAGCTGTTGATATACGCAAATCTAGCCCTACTTTTGGCCAGCATGTGTCTGTAGAACTAACAGCACAGAACAAGCATCAGTTATTTGTTCCGCACGGTTTTGCACATGGCTTTGTTGTACTTAGTGATAGCGCTACCTTTGCTTACAAAGTAGATAGCTACTACGCACCTGAGCATGATCGAGGCATTGCTTTTAATGATGCCCAACTTAAAATTGATTGGCAATTATCAGCAGAAGAGTTACAACTCTCAGATAAAGATAAAATCCATCCATCTTTAGCAAATGCTAAAGATTTGTTTGAATAGCTGACAGTCATGAAAATACTCGTTACCGGTAAGAATGGCCAATTAGGGCGGTCTATTTATAAAATAGTTAATACAGCCAATGGTGACAACCTACCCCCTAATGAATTTATCTTTGTTGGTAGAGAAGAGCTAGACTTAAGCAGTGAGAGCAGTATTAGTCACTACTTCGATAGTAATGACAGGTTCGATGTTATTATTAACTGTGCAGCCTACACTGCTGTTGATAAAGCAGAAGAAGAGCAAGAGCTTGCTAACCAAGTTAACCATTTAGCAGTTAATCAATTAGCTGGGATCGCCAAAGAGCAGAAAGCCAGGCTAATTCACATCTCCACAGATTATGTTTTTAATGGAGAGAGTGATAAACCGTATATAGAGACAAGTGAGACTAATCCAATTAATGTTTATGGAAAAACCAAGCTGGCTGGAGAAAAAGCACTGCAAGCAGTGATACCAATGAATGCTGTTATCATTAGAACTAGCTGGGTATATTCAGAATATGGCAATAACTTTGTTAAGACCATGTTAAGGCTAGGCAAAGAGCGAGATGAGTTAAACGTAGTCAGTGATCAAATAGGCTCTCCTACTTATGCTACTGATTTAGCAGGTGCAATATTAGAAATTATAAAGAAGAAAGAATTTAGAGAAGAAGATCAAGCGACTCAGATTTATCATTATTCAAATGAGGGTGAGATAAGTTGGTATGATTTTACAAAGGAAATTTTTAAAATAGCAAGGACAAATTGTAAGGTTAACCCGATAACAACACAGCAGTATCCAACCCCTGCAAAGAGACCAAAAAATACCTTAATGAATAAAAATAAAATAATAGAAAAATTTGGAGTTAAGAATGCCAACTGGAAAGAACCCCTAAACACTTGTATTACAACACTAAAGGAACAGTAATGGCTTCAAAAAAACTACTCATTACTGGCGGTGCTGGCTTCATAGGCTCTGCTGTCATTCGTCACATTATTAACAACACCAACCATAGTGTTATTAATCTTGATAAGCTTACCTATGCAGGTAATTTAGAATCTTTAGTTTCAATTGAAAGTGATCCAAGATATACATTTGAACAAGTAGACATTTGTGATGCTAGTGAGATCAAACGTGTGTTTAATGAACACCAGCCTGATATCGTCATGCATCTTGCAGCAGAGTCACATGTTGATAGATCAATTGACGGCCCTGGTGAATTTATTCAAACCAACATCGTAGGAACTTATGTATTGCTCGAAGAGGCTAGAGATTATTGGTCTAATCTAGATAGTGATAAGAAAGATGGTTTTAGATTCCATCATGTATCTACTGATGAAGTCTATGGTGATTTAGAAGGTACAGATGATCTATTTACTGAAGATACGCCTTATGCACCTAGCTCACCTTACTCTGCCGCTAAAGCTAGTTCCGATCATTTAGTACGTGCATGGCAACGAACTTTTAAATTCCCAACACTGATTACCAATTGTTCTAATAATTATGGCCCCTATCAGTTCCCTGAAAAGCTTATTCCATTAATTATTCTAAATGCACTAGAAGGTAAAGATTTACCAATATACGGAGACGGCAAACAAATACGTGATTGGTTGTATGTTGATGACCATGCAAGAGCGCTACTTCATGTAGCGCTTACAGGTGAAATTAGTGAGACATACAATATTGGTGGTCACAATGAACTTCAAAATATTGAGGTTGTAAAAACCGTTTGTAGTATTTTAGATGAACTAGTACCAAGCAAGCTTGACAGCGTTACTAGATACGAACAACTTATTACTTATGTCGGCGATAGAGCGGGGCATGATGTCAGATATGCAATTGACGCCACTAAAATTGCTAATGAGCTGAATTGGACGCCTGATGAAACTTTTGCAACAGGTATTAAAAAGACCATTGAGTGGTATTTAGAAAATACCGTTTGGTGCGATAATGTTAAAGATGGTAGCTATCAAGGGGAAAGATTGGGAGTGATAAACTAAAAAAACACCTAGATAGACTGAACTGGACTATTTAACTAACCTCCTATTAAAGGAAACATGACCAATAACAACTACTAATATTACTGCAAAAAACAGTGCTGTTGATTGATGTGCAAAAACAGTTGCAGTAAAAGAATAAAATAAATAATGGAGAATTAAAAACATCCCTACAATGACTAACTGCCTTTGGTGGAAATTAAATATTTCTAGCTTCATAGAAACAAAAAGATATTTTAGCGGGAATAATAGCAATAAAATAAATGCCAACAGCCCAATCGCGCCTTGCTCAATAAGACTGGTAATATATTCATTGTGAGGGTGAGAGAAATTACCAACAAATTTACTCACCTCACCCTTGTCTATAATTTTTTTTTGGTGTTTCGCATAATTATCCTCACCCACACCAATTAAAGTATTGTCTTTAATTATTATATAAGATGTCTTCCACATTTCCAACCTTGCACCTGCCGAGGTGTTGGCCTTGCCACTTTCAGACCAGCTAACCACATTATTCAATGCTGTATCAATTCTACTTTTAACGCCTGTTTGTGGCACAAGATATGCACTCATAAAAATACTGAAAAATAAAAGCATAACAATAAACCTAACTCTTAATTTCCAATTGATAGGATTAACAAATAAAACAATCAAAAAAGAAAGGAAGGCGGAAATCCATACGCCACGCCCCCCTGATAATATAGAGGCTAAAATTCCAAAAACAAAGGCTGTAAAAAATATAAAGTTTTTCACATAAGAATTATCTTTATTAATAAACATTAAGCTGGACAATCCAAATATTGAGGAAAATAATGAAAAGACACCCGTCTGAATCGAAACTACTTTTGATAAATAAATCACATCAATCATGCCAAATTTGATCACTCCTGATACGATTGCACCAAGAACAATGCCCCATATAAGCCAATTAGCGCTAACGTCTGTTTTTCTAATGAAAAAATAAATTGGCAACACAAGTATCAATCTAGAAGGTGTATCAAGATCACGTAAATACCCATCAAACCACCATAAATTTATTGCAATAACTGCAAAGTAAAAAACAAAAGAGAAAACAAAATATTTCTCCCATTTATTTAATTTCATCCTCTCTCTTTTTATGGTCAAACCTACAACACTTAAAATAAGCATCAAAACAACAATACTTCCACCTTTTGGAATAGCAGCCAACGCAGTTGGAAGGATAAAAATTAATAAACCCATTAAAAAATTTATTAGTAATAATAGTTTGTTAGTAATGTTCATATATGGATAATAATACCAATGAAGAAAGTAAATAAGAATGAGCCATTTTATCATCCAGTATTTTGGCTGTTTATTTATATTTTTATTCATTTATTGGTGCGAATCTTATTCAGCCAAACACTTCAGGTTGACGACGCTGAACAGATTGATTATGCACAAAATATCTTTTTAGGCTATCCAATCCCCCAGCCCCCTTTATACAGTTGGATGAGCTGGCTGTCATTTCAAATATTTGGCACGGGATTGCTTGCATTAACCCTACTTAAATATACATTTATTGCGCTAACTTTTTGGTTTACATGGCTTGTTTCTGGACAGTTATTTCAGCATTTACAAACGCGTTATATTGCCACTTTTTCCTATTTGTTAATGCCGTCATTTGCTTGGCACATGCATCAAGGATTTACCCATACCATCTTGCTAGGTTTTGGTATTATTTTGTCATTACATGCATTGTTGTCGCTCAAAGACAATCCGACGACTAAAAACTACTTGTATTTAGGTCTTGCTTTTGGTATTGGGCTAATGGGTAAATACAGTTTCTTATTGTTTATGATTCCAATATTTATTGCTGCAGTATCTATTGGTTCTTTTAGACAGATTTTTGCTAATAAAAAAACATGGCTGGCTATTGGTGTGTTTGTGTTAATTATTGGTCCACATACTTATTGGTTAACCCAACATTATCAGGAAATATTCTTGTCGATCGATCAAAAATTAAAAGTGACTAGTAATAATTTGTTACTTGATCGAATGAAATCTGTGGGGCAATTTATTGGTGCCGCTGTCTCTTTTGTTGTGCCTTTTGCTTTAGTTTTTATAATCAGTGGCTGGAAGAAATTATTTAACATTGATAAACAAGTCTCAAAAAATGATAATGCCCAACTGTTAAGCCGTTTCTATCTGATTATTATCGCCCTGGTATTGATATTGGCTATTTTTATCAGTATGCCGCACTTTAAAGTACGTTGGTTTCATCCATTAATGATGATATTCCCTTTATGGATGCTTGCTCGAATTGAACGACAGGTGCCTCTCTCAAAATCAATCATGCGCTGGTTTGCTAGCATCATGATTATTTTTACTATACTGATACTCTCAATCCGTATTACACAAGTAACCATCGGCCCTGATCTTGGTAATTATGGGCGGCTTAATAGACCAATTATTGAAACGTTTGATAAATTACCAATATCTACCTTAGCGGGCTCAATTATAAAAACTGAAGATGGCTTTATTGGCTCTCATTTGTTGTCTTATTATCAAGATACAAATATTATTATTGGCAGTAGGAATTTTAGAAAAGAATACTTTAAAGACTCGACTCAATGCTTGTGGCTATGGGACGATGACACGCCATATACCAAGCCGAGCATTGATCGGATAATCGAATCTGGGCAATTGGAAACTTATATTGCTGATTTTAAATACACGCTTTTTTATGCGCTTAGCTCAAAACAAGAATGCAACTAAATATCGCTCGTCTGCTCTTTTCGAATCAGCATAAGGTTGCGTACATAAACAAACAAACCCATGCCTTGGCCAATAATAAACACCGGGTCTTGTCTTAAAATAGCGTAGCTTAAAAGCGTTAAACCACCTGCTAAACTAAAATACCAAAATGCGTGTGGAATGATGCTTTTTTTATGTTTTTCGCTATAAATCCATTGGATTAGAAAACGCATAGAAAACAACCCTTGACCAATGAGTCCTATGATTAACCATGAAGTTGGAATGTCTTGCATTTTAAAGCTCCTGTGTGTCGGTTAGTCGTGCACGATTTTGTAGCCAACGTACACCTAAAATATCAACAATACCTACCCATAATCGATTATGAAAACCGTATTTTGATGTGCCTTGCATTCGATAGCGATGATTCACCTCTACCGATACAACTCGCCCACCTTGTCGCTGAAATAGTGCTGGAATATAACGGTGCATGTGATCAAAATAAGGCAATGCTAAAAAACTATCGCGCGCAAAAATCTTAAGGCCACAACCGGTATCAGGCGTTCCATCTCTTAATAATTTATCACGTATGCCATTAGCATATTTTGAAGAAATGCGCTTCAACCAGGTATCTTTGCGTTTTTTTCGATAGCCAGCAACTACCAGCCATGGATCAGAATTTTGATTGTCAACTAGTTCGCTATATAAGTTGGGTATATCAGCTGGATCATTCTGGCCATCGCCATCAAGTGTTGCTATCCAATTTGATTTTGCGTGCTGCACACCTGTTCGTACTGCTGTTGATTGGCCACTATTTTTAAGGTGTTTAATGATTCTTAAAGTAGACAAGTCTTGCTTTATTTTTAATAAAACTTCAAGTGTATTGTCCGTACTTCCATCATCTATGACAATAATCTCATGCTGATATTGCCCATCAAGCGCATGTGTAATTTCATTAATCAACGTACCAATACTTTCTTCTTCGTTACAAACTGGAATTACAACTGAAAGATCCATATTTCCATCCTATTAAATATTATTATATTGCTTATACCAAACCGCAAAATTCTCCACACCCTGCTTAACACTCATGCTCGGTTTGTAGCCAAACTCCTCTACTAAGTCATCAACATCTGCATAAGTATCAGGGACATCTCCAGGTTGGAGTGGTAGTAGTTCTTTTTCTGCAGTTTTACCAAGTGAGGTTTCCAGTGCTTCAATGTAATCCATCAACTCAACTGGATTGTTATTGCCAATATTATAAACCCTGTATGGGGCGCTAGAGGTGGCAGGATCTGGGTTATTACTATCCCAGTTAGGGTTTATTGGTGCCGGCCTGTCAAGCACTCTGATGATGCCTTCAACAATATCGTCAATGTAGGTGAAGTCTCTACGATGTTTGCCGTAGTTAAATACCGTGATAGGCTCATCATTCATAATAGCTCTGGTGAACTTTTGTAATGCCATGTCAGGCCTGTCATACGGACCATACACCGTAAAGAACCTAAGGCCTGTGGTTGGTAAATCATACAGATGAGAATAGGTATGTGCCATTAACTCATTAGCTTTCTTGGTAGCTGCATATAAGCTAACTGGATGATTAACACCGTCATGCGTTGAGAATGGCTGTTTGGTATTAAGCCCATAAGTAGAGCTTGATGAGGCATAAACAAGGTGTCCCACCTTGTTATGTCTGCAACCTTCTAATATGTGGGCAAAGCCTACTAAGTTTGTATCAATATAAGCTAGAGGATTCTCAATAGAATATCTAACACCTGCTTGCGCTGCTAGATTAACCACCCCTTCGAATTGATGATCTTTAAAAAGTTTGGCCATCGCTTCGCGATCTTCAAGATTCATTCTAATGTGTGTATAGTTTGGATGATCAGCATGTCTTGCTAAGCGCGCCTCTTTTAAAGCGGGATCGTAATAGTCATTATGATTATCAATACCAATAACGGTATCACCTCTATCAAGCAGTCTAATTGAGAGTGCTGAACCGATAAAACCTGCCGAACCTGTTACTAATACTTTCATATAATAATTCTTATTTTTAATGTGTTGTTTTGTTGTTTACTTAACTAGTCTGAGTTAAATAAATCTCTTGTGTAAACCTTAGCTTTAACATCTTGCAATTCATTCACCATTCTATTGGCAACAATCACATCACTGATTTGCTTAAAGTCGTCTAAATTATCAATAATCTTTGAATGGAAGAACTCATTCTCGCCCTGTTCTGTGAGTACCGGCTCATAAATAACCACTTCAATGCCTTTAGCTTTAATGCGCTTCATGATACCTTGAATGCTTGATGCTCTAAAGTTATCAGAACCTGTCTTCATGATCAGTCTATGAACGCCAACAACCTTCGGTTGTTTGGCGATGATAGAGTCTGCAATAAAATCTTTACGCATCGCATTCGCATCAACAATAGCGCTGATTAAGGCATTAGGCACATCTGCATAATTGGCTTTGAGTTGTTTAGTGTCTTTTGGCAGACAATAGCCACCATATCCAAATGAAGGGTTGTTGTAGTGTGATCCAATTCTTGGATCAAGGCCTACACCCTCAATGATTTGTTTTGAGTTTAGGTTGTGCGTTTCTGCGTATGAGTCTAACTCATTAAAATATGACACGCGCATAGCTAAATAAGTATTACTAAAAAGCTTAACCGCCTCTGCCTCAGTAGAATTTGTAAATAAGACATCTATATCTTCTTTAATAGCGCCTTCTTGTAATAGGTCTGCAAAAACTTTAGCCCTATCTGATTGCTCACCAACAATAATACGCGACGGATATAGATTGTCGTGTAGTGCCAAACCCTCTCTTAAAAACTCTGGTGAGAAAATAATATTATCGCAAATAAACTTCTCTTTAATACTTTGAGTGTAGCCAACTGGTACGGTTGATTTAATAATCATCACTGCATTAGGATTAATGCTAATAACATCTTGAATAACCGCTTCTACCGAAGCGGTATTAAAATAGTTGTTAGTGGTGTCGTAATCAGTAGGTGTGGCAATGATGACAAAATCAGCATTTTTATAGGCTAGCTGTTTATCCAGTGTGGCGGTAAAGTTAAGGTTTTTATTAGCTAGAAAATCTTCAATTTCAGCATCGACAATAGGGGGTATCTTGTTATTAAGTTGCTCAATCTTCTCAGGGATGATATCAAGGACGACTACCTCATGATTTTGAGACAACAACATAGCATTAGACAGGCCTACGTAGCCGGTACCGGCTATTGCTATTTTCATGGCTTATCCTTTAATAATTCTTTCGTTATTTTAACAATATCACTCACTTTGATCGTTTTAATTGAAAAATCATTCTTGTCAATCTTATAAGGATCGACTTTAGATTCAGACTCAAGGACTTGATTAATGTTAGTTGTATAAGTATTGCGATAACCGGGTGTTGAGCCAAATAGCGCAATAGACTGAACATTGAGTGCCCACGCCATATGAGTTGGCCCGGTATCACCGCCAATTACTAGATCCATTTTTTCGATAAATACTTTTAACTCATCTAGCGTTAATTTATCTGCAACCTGGACTGCTGGTGCAATTTTCTGAATTTGTTGCGCCATATTTTTTTCTGATTCATTGCCCCATAGTACAATAAAATTAGCATCTAATTCTTGAGCGATTTTAGCGTATTGCTCTAATGGATAAATTTTAGACTTGAAAGATGCGCCAGGAATTAGTGCAATGTTAGCTTTGTTATCGGAAATCACACTAGGTAATATTTTGCTAATAGAAAATAAGAAAGGCTGCTTATTTAAAATCTCATCATGTGTAATCGTAATGCCTAGAGCTCTAGCTATTATAGCAGTATTACGGTTGATAATATTTTTATCATAACCAATTTTGCAAGTATCTGTATAAAACCAAGCAGCAAATGATTCGCGTAAGGAATTCTTATCAAAACCAAAGATTCTATCTGATGGGGTTATGCGAGATACAAGTGCAGATTTAATCAATCCTTGTAAATCAATGACCAGATCATACCTTGGTAATTTTCTAAGTTTTTTAAACTCTTTAAATAGCAAGCTTAAAGATTTATTTTTCTTAGCTTGCTTAATATTAACCGTATGGATAGCATTGATATCAGGATTATTCATTAAGATATCTTTAAAACCTTCTTCAACAATCCAGTCAATACTTGAGTCAGGCAAATGGTGCTTGATAAATTGCAACGCGACCATGGCGTGGATAATATCCCCTAAGGCAGAAAGTTTAACGATTGCAATTCTCATAAAACAGATTTTACTACGACCTTCGCTCAATATATCAGTATGAGTGTTTAATGATATAATTCTCGCATTATTCTCCTATCCAAGATTTATGAGCGACAATACGCCAATTGATAAGCCTGTTAACTTTATTCGTCATCAGATTAATGATGACCTAGATTCTGGATTACATTCATCTATTCAAACGCGATTTCCGCCTGAGCCAAATGGCTATTTACATATTGGCCATGCCAAATCAATTTGTTTGAATTTTGGCCTAGCAAAGGACTATAACGGCAAGTGCAATTTGCGTTTTGATGATACAAATCCTGCGAAAGAGGATATAGAGTTTGTAGAATCGATCAAGGCTGATTTAGCATGGCTAGGTTTTGAATGGGATGGTGAAATTCAATACAGCTCTAATTATTTTCCAAAATTTTATGAGTATGCACGTGAACTGATTAATAAAGGCTTGGCGTATGTATGCTTTTTAAATGCCGAAGAAACACGTGAGTATCGCGGCACCTTAAAAGAAGCTGGCAAAGATAGTCCGTATCGTGAAACTTCTGTTGAAGAAAACTTAGCGTTACTTGCTAAAATGAAAGATGGTAAATTCTCCGAGGGCGAATGCGTACTGCGTGCCAAGATTGATATGGCCAGCTCGTTTATGTGCATGCGTGATCCAGCGCTATATCGCATTCGCTTTGATAAGCATCATCAAACGGGCAATGAATGGCGTATTTATCCGATGTATGATTTTGCACACTGTATTTCTGATGCAATTGAAAATGTCACTCACTCTTTATGCACATTAGAGTTTCAAAATAATCGACATTTGTACGATTGGATTCTTGAGCATTTAGATGATTTTGACAAACCTGACCGCCCACATCAGTATGAGTTTTCAAGGCTTAATCTTGAATACACCGTTATGTCAAAGCGCAAACTTCAACAATTAGTGGAAGATAGATTAGTAACTGGCTGGAATGATCCACGCATGCCTACGATTTCAGGACTAAGACGACGTGGCTATACAGCGGCGAGTATTCGTGATTTTTCTGATCGTATTGGTATTTCAAAAGTTGACAGCATGACCGATATGAAAATATTAGAAGATGCTGTACGTGATGACTTAAACATAGTAGCACCAAGAACCATGGGCATCATTGATCCGATACGAGTGATTATTGAGAATTACCCTGAAGACAAAATCGAAACTTTGCAAGCGCCAATTCATCCTCAAAATGAAGCCATGGGTAAGCGCGAGATACTTTTCTCACGTGAGCTATTTATTGACAGAGCTGATTTTGAAGAAGTTGCGCCTAACAAAAAATTTAAACGCCTGGCAATTAACAAAGAAGTACGCTTGCGTAATGCTTACGTCATTAATGCTACTACTTTTGACACAGATTTTGATGGCAATATCACAACGGTCTATGCTACTTATGATGCAGATACATTAGGCAAAAATCCGGCTGATGGTCGAAAAGTTAAAGGGGTTATTCATTTTGTAGAAGCCACTAAAGCCTTAAGAGCTGAATTTAGACTATATGATCGTCTATTTACACTTGAAAATCCAGGCAAGAATGATCATTTTGAGCAGTTAATTAACTCTGACTCACTTGTAAGCACCTATGGCGTTATTGAGCCTAGTATGGCTAATGCTGAGCCGGAAGTGACTTACCAATTTGAACGTGAGGGATATTTTTGTCGTGACAACCAATCCCCTGACGAAATCGTATTTAATAAGACAGTCAGTTTAAGAGATACTTGGAGTCATTAGTCTAGCTCGCTTAACCAATCTGAAACTGTATCAATTTCGTTGTATTTAGTTAAGTCAATTTGTAATGGTGTCACTGATACGTAGTTATTATTAATGGCGTGAAAATCAGTGCCTACATCGTTGTCGGCTTGTTTACCATTTTCACCAATCCAATATAAAGTCACATCTTCCTTGTCTTGAACGCTAGGTTCAGACATATGGCGCTTACCTAAACGAGTCGTTTGAAACCCTTGAATATCCTCATACGCTATATCTGGAATATTCACATTGAGCACAGTATCGTGCGAAAGTTGCGAAACGTGGATTTTATTGATGACTTTTTGGGCAACTTTTCCTGCCGTTTCAAAATTCTCCCCTTGCCAACTAGCTAGAGATATTGCCACCGATGGTAGGCCTAAAAAGCGCCCTTCTATAGCGCCAGCAACCGTGCCTGAATAGATCACGTCATCGCCTAAATTTGGCCCGAAGTTAATCCCTGTTACTACTAAATCAAACTGATCTTTTAAGAACCCACATAGTGCTAAATGAACACAATCACTGGGTGTGGCGTCAATACTATAGGTATTTTCGTTAATTTTTACTGGTTTTAGCCCTCGATTAAGAGTTAGAGAGCTACTCGCTGCTGATTTATTTTCACTCGGCGCTACAACGATTACATCATGATCCTGTGATAAATATTTAACTAAAGTCTGAATGCCTTTGGCTTGATAGCCATCATCATTACTAACAAGGATTTTCATTAGGTAATATCTAACGTAATTTGATCTTTTTTAACACCAACTTTTACCATGCCGCCATTTATTAACTTACCAAATAAAAGCTCATCAGCCAACGGCTTGCGAATTTCTTTTTCAATAAGACGCGACATAGGGCGAGCACCCATTTGTGCATCATAGCCATTAATAGCAAACCATTTTCTAGCGGAATCAGAGATGGTAAGAGAAACCTTTTTATCCTCTAAAGTAGCTTCTAACTCAAATAAGAATTTATTCACCACATATACAATCGTATCTTTATTGAGTGAATTAAAGTAGATTACTTCAGACAAGCGGTTTCTAAATTCTGGGGTGAAAGTTTTTTTAAGTTCGCTTTCATAATCTAGCGCATGATCTTGCTCACTAAAACCAATCGATGCACGTTGAACACTGTGAGCACCGACATTTGAAGTCATTACTAGTATCACGTTTCTAAAATCAATTTCTCGTCCGTTAGCATCCGTCATCTTGCCGTTATCCATGACTTGCAAAAGAATATTAAACAAATCTGGGTGTGCTTTTTCTACTTCATCTAATAGCAATACTGCATATGGATTAGAGTTAACCGCTTCAGTTAATAAGCCGCCTTCATCATACCCCACGTAACCTGGAGGGGAGCCAATTAGCTTTGAAACAGAATGGCGCTCCATATATTCACTCATATCAAAACGTAAAAGCTTCACGCCCATAATGCGTGCCAGTTGTTTACAAATCTCGGTCTTTCCTACACCTGTTGGGCCAGCAAACAAAAATGAGCCCATGGTTTTATCTTCTTGGGACAATCCAGAACGAGCTAGTTTAATTGCCGTAGAAAGGCTACCTACAGCTTCATCTTGACCAAAAACACCCAGCTTAAGCTCTTCTTCTAAATTTTTAAGTAATGACTTGTCGTCATTTGTTACTTGGCGTGATGGAATACGGGCAAGTTTAGCGACAATATCTTCAATATCACTAACACCAATATTAATTTTGCGCTTAGACTTTGGCTGAATTTGCTGCAACGCACCTACTTCATCAATAACATCAATAGCTTTATCCGGCAAGCGACGATCATTGATATAACGATGTGATAGCTCCACTGCCGATTCCAATGCTGCAGTTGAATATTTTACTTTGTGATGATCTTGGTAATATTTTTTTAATCCATGCAAAATCTTAACTGTATCTGTTACTGACGGCTCTTCAATATCAATTTTCTGGAATCGACGAGTCAGCGCATGATCCTTTTCGAATACTTTACGAAACTCCTCAATGGTTGTCGAGCCCATGCATCTAAGTGATCCATCCGCTAAAGCAGGTTTAAGCAAATTAGATGCATCAAGTGATCCACCAGAAACACTTCCTGCACCAATCATAGTATGGATTTCATCAATAAATAAAATTGCATGTGGAATTTTTTCTAAATCTGTTATAACGGCTTTTAAGCGCTTTTCAAAATCACCTCGATACTTTGTACCAGCAATCAAAACACCGATATCTAGTGAATAAATACTCGCCTCTTTTAAAACCTCTGGCACCTTACCATCAACAATTTTCTTAGCAATTCCTTCAGCAATAGCGGTTTTTCCAACGCCTGCTTGTCCAACAAATAGTGGATTATTTTTGCGACGACGAGATAATACTTGAACAGTTCGCAAAACTTCTTCTTCTCGGCCAAGCAGTGGGTCAATCTTTCCAGACCTGGCTTTTGCACATAGATTAACCGTGTAGGTCTCAAGAGAGGATTTTTTGGGTTTTTGAGTCTCAGACTCAATAGCAACACTCTCTTCATTAGTTTCAGGCTCTTGATTAGCAATACCTTCCATCACTTCTAAGCGAGAGATATTATTAAGCTTAAGCAAATATACGGCATGCGACTCTTTCTCTGATAAAACACTCACTAAAACATTCATCGCATACACGGTATTTTTTTGGGCCGATTGCGCTTGATAAACACTGCGCTGTAAAACTCTTTGAAAACCAACCGTTGGCACAATATCAATTTCAGAATCTTGGGCAATTAATGGCGTATGTGAATTAATATACTCTTCCAGCTCTTCACGAATCTCGTCGAGATCAACGCGTTTATTGCGCAAAAAAGTAATCACCTCATCAATATTCAATAAAGCGAGGAGCAAATGCTCAACAGTTACAAACTCCAGACGATTGTTTCGTGCCTGAGTCATGATAAAGTTAATTTCTTGTTGTAGTCCTGATTCAATCATAGTATCTCTATTATAAATTAGTCGCTCAATTCGCGCAAAACGCACATAAGTGGTTGTTTATTATTTCTTGCAAAATCTGTTACTTGGGTTACTTTTGTATTAGCAATATCATGCGAATAAGTGCCACATACTCCTTCCCCATCTACATGAATTTTAATCATAATTGCATTTGCTGCTTCTTCGTCTTTAGAAAAAAACCTCATCAACACAGCCACTACAAACTCCATAGTTGTATAGTCATCATTGAGTAATAGAACCTGAAATCTTTTAGGCTTTCCCAACTTGGGTTTGGCAACTTTAGTTTTTAATTCTTCCATTTTATTGAGCTGATTTTCTTTTAAGTAAAATATAAACAAAGACTAAAACGATTAAAGTAGGAGTCGATGCAACCAAGAAGTGATTGTAATCAAATCTGAGGGATAATACCCCGCCAATTCTTGAGAATAATTCAAAAAATAAACTCAAGGCCACTCCCAGAAAAATTTTCTTACCTAATGACGCATCCCTGAGTGATCCAAAAATAAACAACATCGAGAAAATAATCATTGCTATCAGGGTGAATGGCTTAACAAGTCTCTTATACAATTCAACTTCAAATGGGTCTGATGCCAATCCATTTTGCATTAAAAAACTAATTTGATTGTATAAATTCCAAGTAGATAATTCACGAGGCTTTTTGCGCAAACTACTAACAAACTCTTGATCAAAAGAAACTGGAACTTGATGTTGGGTTAAATGATCAACATCAAACTTGTTAAATTTCTCACCTTCACTTTGATCAATTTGATAGAGATTAACCTTTTCTAGCATTAAATTTTCACCATCAAATACGGCCTTATCAGTCTGCCCAACTGATGCTATTGTTTTATTATTCTTTAGATTAATTAACATTACATCATTAAATAGATGCCCATCAAAATTTTTGCCAACATGAACAATTGATTGCTTATCTTTTACCCAAAATCCTTGTTGATTTTTGGCCAAAATATTATGCCCAAAAGCTTTAGCTTTAGAATTTTTCGCAGCTTGATTGGTTGCAGGTGCAAGAAATTCACCGATTAGAGTCGATATAACAATAAATACCAATGCTGTTTTTAAGACAATCTTAGTGATATTCATAATTGAAATGCCAGAACCTCTTACAATAATTAGTTGCGAAGTCCCCGCTAAATGACCTAATGCTAGAAGCGTTCCAAGAAGAATGACCACAGAAGAATGACCAGAGATTACATCTGGTAATTTCAAAGAAATATAGATAATTGCCTCTGAAATCGTGTAATTCGCCTGTCCAATTTCATTAACTTCATTTAAAAAACTAAAAAACGAGTAAACCCCTACCCAAATCAGCATAACAGCTAAAGTATAAAAAGCCATGGTTTTAATAATATATCGATCTAGAATTTTCATTAAAATACGGGGTTCTTTCAGGTTTAATTAAAAAACAACACTATTATGACAAATATTCATAACGATAAAATCCTTATTCTTGATTTTGGCTCTCAATATACGCAACTTATTGCCCGTCGCGTGCGCGAGATTGGCGTTTATTGTGAATTGTTTCCATATGATGTAGATATAGCTTTTATCGAAAATTTCAATCCTAAAGGTATTATTCTTTCTGGCGGGCCTGACACAGTGACTACCGATGATTCAGCTAGAGCGCCGCAAATTGTGTTTGATTTAGGTGTGCCAGTACTTGGCATATGCTACGGTATGCAAACCATGGCCATGCAACTTGGCGGTAAAGCAAGTTCAGCTGAAAAGCATGAATACGGTTTTGCTCAAATAAAGTGTGAAGATGATGCTTGTGAATTATTTACTGACTTACGTGATGACACACACACTACGGGCAATGCCCTGCTTGATGTTTGGATGAGTCATGGTATTGAAGTCAATGAATTACCAAAAGATTTTAAGTTGATTGCCTCTACAGACAACTGCGCAATCGCAGGTATTGCTAATGTTAGCAAACATTATTATGGCTTACAATTTCATCCAGAAGTCACACATACTAAACAAGGCAAGCATATTCTTGATCGTTTTATCAGCAGCATTTGCGGTTGTGAAAAAAATTGGACTACTGAAAATATTATTACCGACCTTGTTCAAGGTCTTAAAAATCAGATTGGTGACGGTAATGTGTTATTGGGATTATCGGGTGGTGTTGATTCATCTGTTGTAGCCGCCCTCCTCCATCAAGCGATTGGCGATCAACTGACTTGCGTGTTTGTAGATAATGGCTTGCTTCGTCTTAATGAAGGCGATGAAGTCATGCAAACTTTTGCTGACAATATGGGTGTTAAAGTCATTCGCTCAAATGCACAAAAGAAATTCTACAATGCCCTAGCAGATGAAGCTGATCCTGAAAAGAAACGTAAAATTATTGGTCATGCTTTTATAGAAGTCTTTGAAGAAGAGGCTCAACAATTAGACAATATTGAATTCTTAGCTCAAGGTACTATCTATCCAGATGTGATCGAGTCAGCAGGTGCTAAATCTGGAAAAGCTAAAGTTATTAAATCACATCATAATGTTGGAGGACTTCCAGAAGATCTTAAATTTGAATTAGTCGAGCCACTTAGAGAATTGTTTAAAGACGAAGTTCGCACTATCGGCGTCAAACTTGGTATTCCTGAACATATGCTCTATCGTCATCCTTTTCCAGGGCCGGGCCTAGGTGTAAGAATCTTAGGTCAAGTTAAAGAAGAATATGCTGATATTTTGCGTAAAGCTGATGCGATCTTTATGCAAGAACTTTATAACCATGATCTTTACGATAAAGTTGACCAAGCTTTCACGGTTTTCTTGCCAGTTAAATCAGTCGGTGTTACTGGCGATGAACGCAGATATGACTATGTAGTCGCATTGCGTGCTGTAGAAACCATTGACTTTATGACAGCTCGTTGGGCGCGACTACCGTACGATTTCCTGGATTTTGTCTCTAACCGCATCATGAATGAAATCACGCGTGTATCGCGCGTCGTATACGATATTTCAGGCAAACCACCCGCTACCATTGAGTGGGAATAGTTACCAAGGAAGAACCTTGTCATCGCTAGATGAAAAATGGATGAAACTTGCTTTGGAGCAGGCAAGGCTTGCTCAGGCAATAGATGAGGTTCCGGTCGGGGCAATTTTAATAAAAGATGAGCAACTCATTGCCAGCGCTCACAATCAACCTATTATCAACCATGACCCAACAGCTCATGCTGAAATTCAGGTATTGCGCGCTGCAGGCAAAAAACTCAATAATTACCGCCTACCTGATACTACCTTATATGTAACTCTGGAGCCCTGCACAATGTGCCTAGGTGCGATGATTCATGCACGTGTATCGCGCGTAGTATTTGGCGCGTATGATCAAAAAACTGGTGCATGCGGGTCTTGTCAAGATTTAACCACCAGTGATTGCTTTAACCACTCAATTATCACCCAAGGGGGTATTTTGTCGAATGAATGCAAAAGCTTACTACAACTATTTTTCAAAAATAGGCGCAATAAATAGTTAATTAAGAACTATACTTACATCTTTATATTCTTGGGAAAAATATGAAGATTGGTTTTTTATTACTTTTAATAATACCAATGCCACTTCTTGGCGCTAATACTTCGACTGGAAGTAATGCACTTCTAAACAACTCATCAGGCATTAAAAATGTCGCTATTGGCGACTCAGCTATGAAAGAAAACACAAGTGGCCTTAATAATACATCAGTCGGTTATTTTGGTCTGCGAAACAATACTTCAGGCAAGCAAAATACCGGTATTGGTAGCTACTCTCTGCGCTATAACACCACGGATGATGACAACACCGCAGTGGGTTTTGAATCACTCAAATATAATACCACTGGTGATAAAAATACCGCGGTGGGCAACTACGCCTTGCAAGAAAATACAACCGGCACAAGTAATACTTCAATTGGTAATTACTCACTTAGTGACAACACCTCGGGTGATAAAAATACGGCAATAGGAAGCTACTCGATGCGCTCAAACTCCTCAGGAAATGACAATACTTCCATAGGTAACTACGCTATGCGCGCCAATACTTCAGGATCTGATAATACCGCCAGTGGCAACTATTCAATGCGTTACAACACTACAGGATCAAACAATACAGCATTTGGCAATCAAAGTATGAGATCCAATACCACTGGTGGGTTTAACACAGCAATTGGTGACGATGCACAATTAGCCAACACATCAGGATCGTACAATGTTTCAAATGGCAATGGCACTCTTAATAGTAGCAACGGCGACAGTAATACTGCCATTGGCTATCGAGCTGGATACACCAATGCAATAGGATCTGGCAATGTCATGATTGGGCATAAAGCAGGCTACAACGAAACCGGATCAAACAAGCTTTATATTTCCAATAGTGACACTTCGACAGCCCTCATTCAAGGTGATTTTTCCACACAAGAAGTTACTATTAACGGCAATCTTACGGTTAATACTTTGAAAGATTCGTCAGGAAACAGCATGATACGAAAAGTGGGTGATATTGTACATATTGGCAAAAATTCTTTCACCATCGAGGACTCGTCAACCTCCAGTAGTAGCAAAGATGAAATTGCATCCAGTATTAATGAGCTTCAAATTGGTACCAGCACTTCTCACAATACAACCGTACTTGGCACACTAAGTGTACAAGCGCCAACGAGTGATAATCACGCCACCACTAAAACTTATGTTGATACTGCTACCAATGCCAATACAACTAGCATTACAACAAACAGTACAGATATTAGTGCCGTACAATCAAAAAACACTTCCCAGGATAGCACCATTGCTTTAAATAGTACAGCAATATCTGCCAATACCACCTTGATTAACACCAATGCTAGCGCTATTAATGTCAATATTAATGCCATACAAGAACTGGAAACTGGCGTGGCGCAATCTATGGCCATGGGTGCACTCAGCACACCTAGCTTCGGTAAGTCTAATTTTTCTATTGCAACAGGCAACTACAATGGAACTCACGCTATTGCTTACGGATTTTCACACCATGACAGTAAACAGGATATTATCTTTCGCTTACTTGGTTCGCAATCAGACGGCATCTCCAGTTCAGCAGCTTCAGTTGGCTGGAGTTTCTAATTCTAAAAAAAGCATTTTAGAATTAGAAACTCCCGTTAAAATGGTTCAATCTGATAAATTAACACAGCCAACTATGCAAACAAATACACCCGAACAAAACTATTATCAAGAAGACGAAATCGATCTCAAAGAATTGTTCGGAATTCTTTGGGCGAAAAAAACTTTAATCATCGGAATAACAACACTTATTACTGTGTTTGCAGGTATCTATGCCTTTAACAAAACTCCTATTTATGAAGCGACTGCTCTAGTAGAGATTGGAAGTTATAAATTTCACAATACTGTCTTTATCAACAACAACAACAACAACAACAACAACAACAAGATTCAAATTGAAAATGCTTTTGACTTGTCAATAAAATTAAATACTTTATTTCCTAATATAAATTCAAGTTCACCAAATAAAACCAATTCATTTATTAATTTAAAGTCTGAATCTACCTCTCAAGAATTAGCAACAAACAATATAAAAGAAGTTATTAAATATATTACAACATTGCATCAAAAAAATCTTAACAAGACAAAACTTGAATTACAATCAGTTAAAGGAAATCTTGTTTACAATTTTAACAATTCATTAATTATTGGTGACATTGATGCAAGTAAGAAACCAATCAAACCAAAAAAGGAACTGATTGTAGCTATGGCGTTTGTTGCAGGATTTATCCTTTCAATCTTTTTGGTGTTTATTATGAATGCCTTTAGAAAGGAAGAGGATAAAGCCACTGCTTAAAATATTGAAAAATCCTTAAATGGCACCATTTTAAGCCGTTAAAACCTAAAAAACCCTTTAAAAACAATGATTTATCACGTTTTTAAAGGGTTTTTTAATGAAAAATTAACCAACAATCAAAAATATTAGAAATTCTTTAAATGAGTAATATTTAGTGATTTACCTAATTGTTTAGCGAGTATTTTTTTATTTTTACAAGGCAAACTTGCCAAAACTTGACTGAGCATAGTTAAAGCTATGCGACTGAAAGTATTTGGGGGTTTAACACCGTAAAAAAGAAAAAGACGACACTAAACGGTGTACATTCCTCCGTTGACGTGGATAGTCTGGGCTGTAATGTAAGCCCCCGAATCACTCGCCAAAAATAACACCGAAGCTGCAATCTCTTCAACTGAGCCTAAACGTCCCATGGGAATCTGCTTAGACAAGGCTTCTGTTTGCTCTTCTGGGAGTGCGTCAGTCATATCAGTTTTAATAAAGCCTGGCGCCACACAATTAACCGTAATGCCTCTTGGGCCGACTTCGCGAGCGAGCGACTTGGTAAAACCCATAATGCCTGCTTTAGCGGCAGCATAATTAGTTTGCCCTGCATTACCCATCGCGCCAACTACTGAAGCGATTGAGATAATACGACCTTCACGTTTTTTCATCATGCCGCGAAGAACAGCTTTTGACATTTTATAAACGGACTTCAAGTTAGTATTCATAATATCATCCCACTCGTCTTCTTTCATGCGCATCAGAAGATTGTCACGCGTGATTCCAGCGTTGTTAACTAAGATGTCAACAGGACCATAGGTGTCTGTGATATTTTTCATTACATCAGAAATTTGATCATTATCCGTAACGTTTAACGCCATGCCTTGCCCGCTTAAACCCTTATCTTTTAAAGTAGCACTAATTGAATCTGCGCCTTTTTCGCTAGTAGCTGTTCCAATAATAGTGGCACCAGCACCGCCTAAAGAGATCGCGATGGCTTGGCCAATTCCGCGACTTGCGCCTGTTACTAATACGATTTTTCCTGATAAATCTGACATATTATTCCCCTATTTAATTTCTGCTAAAGTTGCTGCTACACTAGCTGAATCTAGCACGGCATTTGCTGTTAATGATTTTTCAATTCTTCTAGTTAATCCGGCTAATACTTTGCCTGGCCCTGCTTCAATCAACTTTTCTACGCCATTATTATGCATGGCTCTGACACTTCCTGTCCAAAGCACTGGCTTGTGTAATTGTGCCACTAATTTAGCCCTCATGTCATCAATATTGCTAGCTTTTGTGCCATCAACATTATGCAATACATCGATATTGCCCATGTTAAATGCCACTGCATCTACGGCTATTTTAAATTCAGCTGCTGCGTCGTCCATCAAAGAGCAATGTGAAGGCACACTCACTGGCAACACCACGGCGCGCTTAGCACCTACTGTCTTCATGGCTTCACATGTTGCGTCTACTGCGGCTTTATTGCCAGCAATCACTACTTGTCCATTTGAGTTAAAGTTTACCGCCTGAACAATACCTTCGCCTGCATAATCAGCACAGACTTTAACCACAACCTCATCTTCTAATCCTAAAATAGCGGCCATTGCGCCCACACCAGCAGGAACAGCTGATTGCATAAGCTCAGCGCGCGTACGTACTAATTTAATACCATCACTAAATCCAAGTGAGTCTGAAGCTACTAAAGCCGTATATTCACCTAAAGAGTGTCCTGCCATGCAAATTGGTGATAGCTCAGTTTCACTCGTTAGTGCACGATAAGTAGCAACACCGGCTGCCAACATAGCGGGCTGAGTGTTTTGAGTTTGATTTAACCCCTCTTGATCTTCTTGAGTAAGCTTCCAAAGATCAAAGCCTAGTGCATCACTTGCTTCAGTAAAGGTATCTTTTACAATAGAAAAATTCTCAGCAAGCTCTGATAGCATACCAAGTGATTGTGAGCCTTGGCCCGGGAATACAATTGCGTATTTCATAATAAATTTAATAAACGAAATAGCCTTATTTTAATTAATAAAAAAGCGCCTGTAAGGCGCTTTTTGAGATAAATCTTAAGTTATGCTTATGCAGTTTCGATTGAAACTGTTTGACGCATGAATTTACCTTTCTTAGCAAAAACTACTTTACCGCCTGCTGTTGCAAACAATGTGTCGTCTTTACCTTTACGAACGTTAGTACCTGGGTGAACTTTAGTGCCTCTTTGACGAACTAAAATGTTGCCCGCTAATACTACTTGACCACCAAATCTCTTAACACCTAGGCGTTTCGACTGGGAGTCTCTTCCGTTATTAGTACTACCACCTGCTTTCTTGTGTGCCATGGGTTATTCTCCTATGCCTTAATTTTTGTAATTTCAATTTCAGTGTAAAGTTGTCTGTGACCTTGAGTCTTCATAGAGTGCTTACGACGACGGAACTTTAGGATTGTAACTTTCTTGCCCTTGCCTTGTGAAATAACTTTTGCTTCCACTGTTGCTTTAGCAACTAAAGGAGCGCCAACTTGAATGTTGTCGCCGTCAGCAATCATTAACACTTCTTTAAAGGTAACTTTTTTGCCCGGCTCAACTTCTAATTTTTCAATCTTTAAAGTTGTTCCCTCTGCCACTCGAAACTGCTGACCACCTGTTTTAATAACTGCGTACATAATAAAACCTAAATATGAATTCGTAAAAAGGGGCAATTATACGCCAACGAGCTCATTTATGAAAGGGAGTTTTAAGTATAATTTGTATTTTTATTTACATAGATGAGCGAACAATGATTATTTTTGAAACAAACATGGGTGATATCCATATAACAGTTGATTCTGAGAAAGCGCCAATCAGTGCTAAAAACTTTACAGACTATGTTGAGTCAGGCTTCTTTGATGAAACTATTTTTCACCGTGTCATTAAAAACTTTATGATTCAAGGTGGCGGATTTAACCAAGATATGTCACAAAAGCCAACTAATGCAGAAATTGAAAATGAAGCTAAAAATGGCTTAAAGAATGCTAAGTATTCTTTATCTATGGCTCGAACTGCTGCGCCTCATTCTGCTAGCTCACAATTTTTCATTAACACCAAAGATAACGCATTCTTAGACTTTCCAGGCCAAGATGGTTGGGGCTATTGTGTATTTGGTGAAGTGGTTGAAGGTTTTGATGTAGTTGATAAAATCAATGAAGTCTCAACTGGCAATAAAGGTGGACATGGAGATGTGCCAAATGATTCAGTTATTGTAACTAAAGCCTACATTAAGTAATGACAGCCCGGTTTTTAACCGGGTTTTTTCATGCCTAAGTCTAAATCAAACACTTTAAGTATTCAGCAGATTTTAATCATTGCTGATTTGCACCTGGTTACTGACGAGGTGAAAAAAAATCAGCTATTTGAGAAATTCTGCCAGCAAGCACAACAAGCTGATCAGGTTTTTATTTTGGGTGATTTATTTAACACTTGGTTGGGGGATGATATATCTTTGCCTTACTATCATGACATTATTCAAATTCTTAAAGACTTAAGTCAAACAACTCGAGTTTTTGTAATGACGGGTAATCGTGATTTCTTGCTTTCGCAAGAGTTTGCTAATCAAACAGGTTGTGAATTAATTAATTCGCCTTATTTACTAGAAACCAATGAGCAACAATATGTTCTGACTCATGGTGATGAGCTGTGTACAGATGATGAGTCATATCAGCAAATGAAATCTATCTTGCAACATCCGATTACTAAAGCTATTTTTGTTCGTTTACCTAAAAATTGGCGTCTAAAGTTAAGTGGCCAACTGCGTCAAAAGAGCATCAATGCTCAACAGACTAAAACTCGACAGATTATGGATGTTAACCAATCTGCGGTTAATGAGCTAATGAAAAAATATCCAAATGCGAATCTTATTCATGGACATACGCATCGACTTAATACACATATTGAGCCGACATTTACACGCCACGTTTTAGGAGATTGGTCAAATACTCAAGCTAATGCGATTGAGATTACGGATAAATTAAGCCGTCTTGAAATTAGCTGATCGTTCCATCATATCAACCCGTGTAACTTGCAGCATGATCTTGTCATCTGGCTTAGGAATCTGATCTTCTTTAAATTTGATTTGTGTCATTAATCCAACTTCAGGAATCATAAATAAAGCTTTATCGCCACGAATATCAACCACCACACCTTCGCCTTTCCAATTAGGGTTTCTTTTTAAAAACAAGCACTTATAATGATCATTACTAAAGCGAGTTACACGGCCAACACTGGCTAATGCATTATTATTAATGCCAATAATTTCCTTAACTCGGGCCTTATCAAGTGTTGGTTTACCAGCAATAAAATTAGACAATTGCTGGTGTGCTAGTAAATCATAGTAGCGTCTTAGAGGGCTGGTAATTCTTAAGTATGAATCCAAGCCAAGGCCATAATGTGGCAACGGCTTAATAGAGGTTGCTGAACGCTTGAAAAACTTAATCGCCTTAAAGGACTCAGCCGTACTTAAGTTTTCTTTTTTGTCCAAGACTTCCTGCGGGAACTCGCCTTCATCTTGTAAAGCATACGGCATAACGATATCGTTTTCTTGCGCATACTGAGAGATGGTTCGCCCTGCAGTAATCATAACTTCTGCCACAAAATCTCGACTAGGACTGGTTTTCTGCGGTGCTATCTCAACCTTCTCATCAATATATCTGACATCCACATTCGGCAAATTAAGACTAATTGAGCCACTTTTTTCACGGAAAGTTTTATGTTGATCAATAAATGTTTGAATTTTAATAAAATCTGGATTAACCCCTAGTTCTTTATCTACAGCCTCATAAGTTGTATTGATCACTTTGATCTTGCTATGTACCACTTCAATATTACTAATAATGCCTTCACTCATATTAAGCCCGATAGACAATGCTGGAGAGGTTTCTGTTTCTCCAAGTGCCAGCGCTTTAGTAATTGAAGTCGGGAGCATATGGATAATTTGCTCTGGTAAGTACAAATTAGAGCCGCGTTCGCGAGCATATTCATCTAACTCAGAGCCAGAATCAACAATAGTAGACACGTCAGCAATATGAATCCACAACTTGTCACCATCTACGCTAATTGCATCATCGGCGTCATTAGAGCCTTCATTATCGATTGCATAAGATGACATATGGGTTAAATCAACACGTTCAATTTCTGGCAGGCTGGTGTCAATCTCCTCATCTTCTGGAATGCTAAAACGTGCTGGATAAGGATTAAAACTATCTGTGAAATATTTGATTTTTAGAAGAAATTTATAAGCCGCTTCTTCAGAATTTTCTACGCCCACATGATCTAAAATTTTTGCATGTTTGGAGTGGCTAAATGCAACCTTTTCTACCTCTTTCAAGAAAGGAATATCTTGTTCATCAAAGGTATTGTTAGCAAGATTATCCAAGCAGTGTTGTAGGCTCTTAATAGCATCTTCTTCTGCCTGACGCTTATCAAGAATTCCTTGAATTTGCGCTGTAGGGCGAACAAACACACTGTCTTTTTGCCAATAAAAATACAAGCCCTCTTCCACTAAAAGACAAGTACACCAAGCACTTTGCGCAGTGTATTCGTCAAATAGCCATTCGGTGATTTCTTGTAATGTTAGAATTTCTTCCTGGAACTCATCAAGAACGCTCACATCTGCATGCGCACAAGATTCATTCACCTGAGTAAATTCTGGATGAATAAAGCGAAAGTCTTTTTCTCTAACCTTGCGTGTTGAACCATCTGCAAATTCTAAATCGAATTTATGCGTAGTAACACTAACAACACGCGCAGGTTTGCCTTTATAGGCAACCAGTGAATTAACCAAGACTATGTAACTTAGTCTAGTGTTTCAGTGTAGTCTTGCGCAGACATCAAATCTTCGATGTTTTCTGCTTTAAATTTAACTAACCAGCCATCATCATAACAACTTGAGTTAACCAATTCAGGCTCATCATCTAATGCTTCATTAGTTTCAATAACTTCAAGATCAGCGGGAGCATAAACGCCACTGGCTGCCTTGACAGATTCAACAACACAGAACTCATCTTCCTGAGAGGCTTCATCACCTGCACCTGGTAATTCTACAAATACCATATCACCTAATAGTTCCTGAGCATGATCAGTTACACCCATAGTGTAGGTGCCATCACCATTATCTAGAATCCATTCGTGTGTTTGTGTGTATTGTCTATCGTCTCTTACTTCGCTCATTCTGCTCTCCAAATTCTTTATAGGCCTTACCTATAAAGGTTTTAAATTAAACTAATACTTTACCATTGCGTACAAATGGTGGTTTGACTATTTTAGCCGAAACTAATTTATTTCGCATCTCAATTTCACACGATCCTGTTGCGCCCATTGGCACCCTTGCTAATGCGATCGCTTTGCCAATTGTTGGTGAAAAAGATCCTGAAGTTACTTCACCATCGCCCAAACTTGTTACGACTTTTTGATG
Source organism: Candidatus Thioglobus sp. (assembly GCA_028228555.1). Taxonomy (NCBI): domain Bacteria; kingdom Pseudomonadati; phylum Pseudomonadota; class Gammaproteobacteria; family Pseudothioglobaceae (SeqCode); genus Candidatus Thioglobus; species Candidatus Thioglobus sp. Next base: position 29,148 of record JAOJBP010000001.1, read on the forward strand.
ATCTCGAATTACGCCTTTTCCTTCTAACACCAAGCCTACAATAGTATTTTTTGGACCATCGTTTTTTAATTCTTCTAAAGCTTTGCGGCCAACAAACTGACGGCCTTCATTAGATAAGTCTACCGTCCATGAAAGCGCTGCTTCCAATGGTGAAACCTCGTCATTCATTTCAGAACCGTACAAACTCATGCCTGCTTCTAAACGTAGAGTATCGCGCGCACCAAGTCCACAAGGTTTGACACCTCCTTCGAGTAGCATCTTCCAAGTAAATTCTGCTGATTTATCAGGCAGCATAATTTCAAATCCATCTTCACCTGTATAGCCAGTTCGGGCAATAAATAAACTACCTAAACTAGCTGCATTAAAGGGCTTTAATTCTCCGGCAATATTTTCAACACCAGGCATAGCTGCAAATACTTTTTCGCGTGCATTTGGCCCTTGAACAGCAATCATCGCCAAATCAAATTTAGGCTCAACGCTCACATCAAAACCTTGCGCTTGTGAATTAATCCAGGCAATATCTTTTTCTGTAGTACCAGCATTAATCACCATTCGATAGTCTTCATCATTTATATAATAAACAATCAAGTCATCGACCACACCGCCACTCTCGTTTAGCATGCAACTGTATAACGCCTTGCCTTCTGTTTTTAATTTTTCCACGTCATTAGCAATAAGCGTTTGTACAAAAACTTTAGCTTGTGTACCTTTAAAATCTACCACAGTCATATGTGATACATCAAACATCCCTGCGTCCGATCGAACCTGATGATGCTCTTCAATTTGAGAGCCATAATTAAGGGGCATTTCCCAGCCACCAAAATCAACCATTTTTCCTTGTGCATCTATATGTGCTTGATATAAAGGTGTGTGTTTCATATTAATCTCCTACTACTTTTGTTTAGTGTACTTGCTAATCATTATCACCGTGACAACGATTAAAATAAAAGTTAATCCCATGGTACCAAATAATTTAAAGTTAACCCATGATTCTTCTGTCTGTTGAGCAATATTGCACAAATCCGGCATCGTCGTTGCAACACAATCAAGCTCTGTTAATTCGATCTTGGGGTCTAAATCAGTCGAACCAAATAATGCATCTCTTGCACTTAAGGCCAGCTGAACATAATAAGCATTGACTAAGGCAATTCCAACAAAACCAAGGCCCCAAATCCAACTCATTTGTCTCCAAACTATTTTTGGTAAATCTAATTCTTTGCCTAGCATTCTTTCTAATAAGGGCTTTTTACCTACCCAAATGCTAATAATTAATACCGCAGCAAACACAACATATAGCGCACTAACTTTCCACATTAAAAATGCTGGGTCTCTTAGTGCTAATGTCACACCGCCCAAAACGACCAACAACCCAAATGTGACTAAATGAGTATTCTCAAATTTACCCTTTTGATAACGAGAGACCAGCATTTGCAAAGCAGTAGCGGCAATCATGGCGTAGATTGCTGCATACAAACCCATAGTCTTATAAACAATAAAGAATAATACAATCGGGAAAAAATCAAGTAAAAATTTCATTAACTACCTCAAACATTTTTTAGAACAAAAAACTTCACCATTCTGAATAATAGCTTCATTTTCAGGAATGTGCGTCTTGCAGATGCCACAAGAGAGCATTTTACTAGTAGATGGCTGAGGGATATTGTTATCAGGTTTTTTTCTAAATTGACGCCACAAACTAACGCCAAGCCAAATAACCAAAACTATAATAATTAACTTAACAATCCCCATAATAATCCACCTCAAAAAAATAGAATTTTACCGATGCTTAGTATATAATTGCTTCTTTTTAATGTGTCTATAGTAATTACACAGTTCCTGCCCGGGTGGTGAAATTGGTAGACACACAGGACTTAAAATCCTGCGCCTTTATCGGCGTGCCGGTTCGATTCCGGCCCCGGGCACCATCTTTCGTTTTCACTACATCCCATAAAGACTCACAGAGCACATAAACAAAGGGATTAGTGTCAAAACTGTGTTTCACACAATATCGTACAATCCCACCATAAATTAAATAGAATTGTTTGGTGATTGTCAATAATCGTATAGATTTTTAACTCTCTAATATTTCATAAATCCATGGTGGATTTGCGCCTTTCTTGGTAACAGTAAAACTGGCTACTTGATTGGCAAAAGTCAATGTTTGTTGAAGTATTGACTCATTCATAGTATCCAACTTTTCCCTGCCTAGTAGACCTTGCGTATCGAGACTAAAAAGGAAGCCCCCGTTAAAACTATCGCCGGCGGCAATTGTATCAACAACACCGACTTTATTTGCTTTTACAAAAACTTCTTTACCATTATCAAATATAGCTTTTGAACCTTTAGAACCTAAAGTCAATATAACTAACTTCACACCGTTTTTGAGCCATTCATTACTGACTTCCTTGAAGTCTTGCATTCCATATAAATACTGATAGTCTTCCTCAGATATTTTAATAATATCTACTTTTGAAGTGAGTTGATTAAAACGCTCAATATACTTTGCCTTATTTTCTATAAAGTCAGGACGTATATTGGCATCAAAATAAATTAGGCAATTACCTGAGACTTGTTCAATTAACCATTGCCAAGACGCTCCACAAGGCTCTGCTTGAAGGCTAATCCCTCCAACCAACAACGCCTTAGTTTTTTTTAAGCTTTCAATAAAAGGTTCAAGACTTTGTTTATCTAGCATGCGCCCTGCAGAATGCTCATCAACAAAAGTATATTGAGCTATACCGTCAACAACGTCTGCATAAGCTAGCGTAGTAGGTCGATTGGTTTTAACTATAAAATCCTTTTTAACTTTAGAGTGTTTTAGCCGCTCTTCAATTAGTTCGCCATAAGAGTCATTTGAAATAGCGCCACAATAAAAACTTTCAGCACCTAATCTGCCTAAAGTTATTGAGGTGTTCAAAATACTGCCACCAACATGTGGTGTGTATTCAGTCTCTCCTACAAAAGACACCATATCAATTAAAGATTCGCCGGCGCAAATTATCATGAGAGGTTTATTTAAACTCGCTTTCCATCTTTAAACATATGCACATTAGCCTCGTCAAAATCTAAAAACATTACTTCGCCTTTTTTATGAGACCCCATTCCTTCAACTCGAACTGTAATTTTCTGATCATCCTCTGATTGCATGTAATATAAGGTATCTGCACCTAAATTTTCTAGATGCTTCAAAGTACATTTTATTTTTCCCTTAGTAGGTGAAAGCGTAATATGTTCCGGTCTTACACCATAGAGCTCTGCGCCACTTTGATTTACAATATCACCTCTTAAAAAATTCATGGTTGGCGAACCTATGAAGCCAGCAACAAATTCAGTTTTTGGGTGATTATAGAGCTCGGTTGGTGTATCAATTTGCTCAACAAGTCCATTATTAAGTACCACAATTTTATCAGCAAGAGTCATAGCTTCGATTTGATCATGTGTCACGTATATCATTGTTGCATTTAGTTTTTCATGAAGCTCGGAAAGCTCTACTCTCATATCAGATCTCAAAGCCGAATCTAGATTAGATAATGGCTCATCAAATAAAAAAACTTTTGGCTCTCTAATAATCGCCCTACCAATCGCCACTCGTTGACGCTGACCACCAGATAATTGCTTAGGAAGCCTATCTAAAAGGTCATGAATTTGCAATACCTCAGCTACCTTATTAACGCGATCTTTAATTTCATTCTTTTCCACTTTTGAAATTTTAAGTCCGAAAGCTAGGTTATCTAAGACAGTCATATGAGGATACAAAGCATAAGACTGAAACACCATAGCCAATTCTCTTTTAGATGGGGGAACATCATTCATTTCTTCGCCGTCAATCATTAAGAGCCCCGAACTAATATCTTCAAGACCAGCAATCATTCTAAGTAAAGTAGACTTGCCTGATCCAGATGGTCCAACAAAAACAACAAACTCCCCATCATGAATTTCAATATCAACACCCTTAATGACGCCTACTTCATCATAATTTTTATATATTGATTCTAATTTAATTTCAGCCAAAATTACTCTCCTTGCATAAGTCTAAAAACATTTTATAAATTAATCTTATATTTTTTTTTCATTTCTTGAATTTCTTTAATAATTCCATCAACAAAGTCAGGGTACTTTTGTGGAATATCTCCCCAAAGTTCGGCTTCAGTTGCAAAACCAAGCTCTCCACCTTCAACTAAAAAAGGAGTTAACATGCTCCATTTTGGTTCGACATAGTCAAAACTTATCTTATTGGTAATTACTTGACATAGAAAAATATACCAACTTGCAATCGCCTTTAATGAAAACTCAGGCACCTCTCCTTTTGATAAATGCCACTCAACGACTGGCAATAAAAATATAGGAAACTTTGACCCTCCATCCATACAAATTCTTGACAAGGAGTCGGGTAAATTTTGATTTCCAAACCTTTCCTTGGTTGTGGACAAGTAATCTAAGTAATTAATTGAAGCCACTCTTGGTAGTGATGAAATGATTTCTTTTATTTGTATTGAATCGAAAAAATTAGATAGCTCTGGGTCACTTAATGCCGAGTAATAGGTTTCATGCCCTCGTAATACACCTAAATAAGCAAGAGCAGTATGCCCTCCATTTAATATACGAATTTTTGTATTTTCATAAGGCTCTACATCATCAACAATTTCGACTCCAACAGAACTTAAAGGGGGCTTTTTTCCAGAAAATTTATCTTCAATCACCCATTGAATGAAGTCTTCAGAGACAACTGGGCAATCATCACTTCTACCAAAAGACTCTTTAATTTTTAGTAACTCCTTAGTATCAACTTTAGGTGTAATTCTATCAACCATACTAGATGGAAAGCTGGCATTTTTTGAAACCCAATTTAGTAGAGCTTGGTCACCTGATTCATTTAAATACTGATTAAAGCATTGCTTTAGCATGACACCATTTTCTTGAATATTATCACAACAAGCAATTGTAACTGGAAGCCCATTATTTTCCATTCTCACTCTCAAACCTTTTGCAAGAGCTCCAAAAACAGTTATTGGCATTCCTCCATTTAGATCATTTTGAATATCTTTTGTTGTTATTTTTAATTGTTTATCTTTATCAAAATAATAGCCACTTTCAGTAACTGTAGTTGTTATCAATTGAACATTGCTAGACGAAAAAAGATGTTGAATTTCCCTCTCATCACTCTCCCAATCATATAACTCTATAATTGATTTTATTTCTTCATGTTTGGCTTCTCCACTTGCTGAAATAGTCTTTAAGATATATTGATTATTAGATTTTTTTAAATCCATAATAAATTGACTTTGCTCTTTTCTTAAATTAATTCCAGCAACACCCCAATTACGTGAACTTGCATTTTTTAAAATATTATTAAAATATACTGCTTGATGCGCCCTATGGAAATTTCCCACACCAATATGAATTACTCCAACTTTACAGTCGGCAGGTTCAAAACTAGCTTTAACTAAAGACTCACTTTTATTTTTGTTTTTTATAATATCTTTATTCACTTATTAATCCTTTATGTGCTGTCTTTCTGTATTCTCTTGGCGTCTCACCCTTTAATTTAACAAATTGTCTATTAAAATTAGCAAGATTGTTATAGCCAGATTCAAAAGCTATAGTTGAAATATTTTTATCAGTTTCATAAAGCATAACGCATGCTCTTCCTAGTCTAATTCTTGAGACAAATTCTGAGAATCGGTTACCTGTTGTTTTCATAAAATATCTTGAAAATGCACTCTCACTCATATTTACAATTTTTGAAGCCTCGACTAATGAAATATTATCTTTGTAGTTATCTATTACATAATTCACAACTTCATTGATACGATGTTGGCTACTTGAGGATAAACTAGGGTTTAATTTAGTAAGTGATAATGTTACTTTTTTTGACCATTTATTAAGCTCTTTTAGAAAATTCAAAAAATGCATCAGCCTTTCCATTCCTTGGCTATCGCGTATTAACTCTAAGCTCTTTTTGGCAAGTTCTGGGTCATAATTCTTAAATTCAATACCGGAGCGTGATGACTCTAAGAGTTGATCTAATTCCATCAATTCAGGAAACGCTTCAAATGCCTTTTTCAATGTTTTATGATTAAATTGAATTAACATATCTCGTAATGGAATTTCATTACTTGAACTTTCTTCAGTTACCCAATTATGCGGCAAGTTAGGGCCGGTCAAAAATAAAGATCCAGGATAAAATTGTCCAACATAGTCACCAACAAAAACCTTGCCTGAAGTTTTTAAAACTAAATGCAGTTCATACTCTTCATGTGCATGCCAACGGCAAAGCGGGGTGGGCCAGCCATGCTCTAAATAACGAATCGTCTCTACCTTATCAACGATTTCAAACTCTGGTTTTATTTTATCTATTATTGACACAATTTGCCTTAACTTAAAACATTGTCACTATTTGCAACTGAAACCAGAATGATAGCATCTGATAAATCAGGCCATAAGTGTTGTTCTTTATTGATCACTTCACTGCACCAAAGGTTAAGCCCTGGACTAGTTGTTTCTGGGCAAACCATCCAAATACAACAATTGGGGCACAAGCAAGTGTTGAAGCAGCAGATAGCTTCGCCCAAAATAACCCTTCAGGCATAGAATACGATGCGACCAATGCAGTCAGTGTTCCTGCATCTGCAGCAGTTAGTAAAATTGTCCAAAATGCCTCATTCCAGCATAAGACGATACTTAGAAGGGCAGCCGAGGCAATTCCGCCCCAGGCAAGAGGCAGCACAACATATCTAATTTCTTCCATTGTGCTAGCACCATCCATTCGACTAGCTTCAAGTATTTCTTTTGGAATCTCCTTAAAATATGCAAATAACAGCCACATAATAATAGGAAGGTTCATCATAGCAAGAATAAAAATAAGTACAATTCGTGTATCAAGGAGATTCGACCATTGCGCAAGTAAGTAAATTGGCATCAACACAGCAACAGCGGGCAACATTTTAGTTGAGAGCATCCAAAGCAGGATATCTTTGGTATATCGACCCGGGAAAAAAGCCATTGAGTAGGCGCTAGGAACGGCAATGATTATGGCAAGCGCTGTCGCCCCTAAGGAGGTAATTATTGAATTCAATGCGTGTTTAGTGTAGTCACTGTTCTCATTTATAATCGAGAAGTTTTCTAATGTTGGTTCAAAAAATAAAACTGGTGGAAATTGAATTGCTTGAAGCTCAGTTTTAAAACTTGTAAGAACCATCCAAAAAATTGGAAAGAAGAATATTACAGCAAGAACACAGCAAGCTAATACTGTAGCTTGATGCTTTATTCTTTTCATATTTCGGTAACCTATAATCATTTCCCCATCCCTTTAGCAACTGTTTTAATTAAGAAAAATGCAATTATATTTGCAACGATAATTGCAAAGACTCCACCAGCTGAAGCCACACCGACATCAAATGCTAGTAATGCCTGCTTGAAGATTAACCATGTGGTATTTGTACTATCATGCCCAGGGCCTCCGCCAGTCGTCACATAGATTTCTGCAAAAACACCAAGATGGAAAATTGCCTGAATCATCACAACCACTCCAATGGCCCGGCCTAAATGCGGCAAGGTTAAATATCTAAACTTCGTCCAAAATCCAGCGCCCTCAATTTCTGCAGCCTCGATTTGCTCTTGATCCATTGATTGGAGGGATGTCATAAATATTAGCAATGCAAATGGAGTCCACTGCCAACTAAGCATAATAATAATTGATAGTAGCGGCAACTCAGCTAGCCAATTTACAACTGGCAAGCCAAATATCTCACTGACATATGCAAACAGCCCATAAGCTGGATTCATAAACATGTTCTTCCACATAAGAGCATTCACAGTTGGCATGATGAAGAAAGGTGAAATTAATAATATTCGGATAATTCCGCGCCCGCGGAACGCTTCTTGCAATAGGAGTGAAATTCCTAGACCTAAAATAACAGAAATAACGATCACACCGCCCACTAGCGTAAGAGTGTTCAAAACTGAAACTCCTAATGCTGGATCCGTGAGGAAAAAGTCATAATTAGAAAGACCGGCAAAACCAGAGCGTTCTGGATACAGTAAATGGTAGCGCTGAAAAGAAAAATATAGCGTCATACCTAGAGGAACAATCATCCATAGTAGTAATAGGATAATGCTCGGAGCTTGTAAAATTTTATGGATATTTATTTTCATAATTTAATTACTACATGTACTGAAATTAACGTTGTTGACTTTTTATATTAGCTACCTGAGGCTTAAGTAACATAAACATAATTAATATATAAACAACCATTTTTTTCATTTGTTTTCGCAGTGAAAAAAAAATGCAAAAACAAATGAAAAAAATGGGCCAATAAGACTATCACTGGCCCATAAAAAATTAAAACTTAGATATTATTGATTAATAACCAGCTCTTTTCATCGCTCTTACCGCATAGGCTTGAGAATTATAAAGAGCTTGCTCAACAGAGATAGTTCCTGCTAAAGCGGCACTCATTTGTTGACCTACCTCAGCACCAATTTCTTGGAACTCAGGGATAGCTGCGAACTGAACGCCTTGGTAAGGAGTTCGGTCTTGCGAGCTAAACGAAGGATCAGCTGAATTAATAGCTTTCAACTCTGCTTCAGCAAAGTTTGCTGCTGCTTTAAATTCAGCAATTTCATATGTACTTGCTCGAGTACCTGTTGGAACACTACCCCAACCAAGCTCTTTACCTACTAAAGCAATGTAGTCTTTAGAGGTTGCCCATTGAACAAATGCCTTAGCATCTTCAGCCTGCTCTGTTCCTGCTGGAACTGCTAGAGACCATGCCCATAACCAGTTTGCACCGCGGCTTGTTACAGCTACTGGGCTTTGTGCATAAGCAATCACATCAGCAACTTCTGACTCAGATGGATCAGATATAAATGAAGCCGCAATAGTTGCATCAATCCACATACCACACTTACCTGTCTGGGTTAAAGGTAGGATTTCACCAAAGCTGTTTCCTTCTGATCCTGGAGGACCATATTTAGTTAACAAATCAACGTAGAAGCTTACTGCGTGATTCCAAGCTGGCGAATCTAGAGCTGGCCTCCAGTCTTCATCAAACCATTTGCCACCAAACGAATTGGCCATTGTAGTTAAGAATGCCATGTTATCACCCCAACCTGGCTTACCACGTAAACAAATACCAGAAACACCATTGGCTCTATCAGTCATAGCAGCTGCTGCATCTTGAATATGTCCCCAAGTTGGATTATCTGGCATACTCATTCCTGCTGCATCTAGCAAGTCCTTACGATACATAATCATAGAGCTCTCGCCATAGAAAGGTGCTGCATAAAGATTACCACCTGACGACAAACCATCACGTATAGCTGGCAACAGATCTTCCGTATCGTAAGAGGCATCAAACTCAAGCTTATTCAGCCAGCCTTTTGCTCCCCACATAGGTGCTTCATACATACCGATTGTCATAACATCAAACTGGCCGCCCTTTGTGGCGATATCTGTTGTTACCCTTGAACGAAGTGTTCCTTCATCTAAGGTTACCCAGTTAACTGTAACACCAGGGTTAGCCGCTTCAAAATGATGCGTTAGACCTTGCATTTTAATCATATGACCGTTATTTACTGTAGCGATTGTTAATTCACCAGCTTGGACAGCAGTAGAACTTGCAACAGCAATAATCGCACTACTAGCCAATATTTTTATACTTTTCCTCATTTATCTTCCCCTTTTAATTTTATATTTAAACGGCTAAGGTGCCATTTATCATATCTATATACTAGATTTGAATTTAACAATATACTCTTCAAAATGATGAAAATCTAATATAAAGATACCTGAAACTAATACTATATTGTTAAAATAATACTATTATGTTTTAAAGTAATACAGAAAACAATTACTAGTTAGTATATTATGGTTTAATAATATTATGATATAAATATTGAATATTTCATTTTTTTTTGGATAGATTAGTATCAGCTTAGGGATGTGATATAAATTATTGATATTCCTTTTTCTACGAATGTAGACTCGGTATAGGGCTCCCTTCAAATTACTAATCTTTAATATTCTTGACATAGTCAATTCTCTAAATTAATTCAAGAAAATTACATGAAACATAAACAATGGTAGACGTAAAAAAAATAAGTGATAGAAAATGTATAATTTAGCTCTAGGCTTAAATAAAAGTTGATAAAAATGTTTGAAGTAAAAGTATTAGACAATGATTACACTAAATGTATAACCACACAAAAATTAATCAAAGAAGTGGCTAGTGAAAATGGAATTACCATTGAACTGGAGAAAGTTGAAGATGCGGCGAAAATTACGTCAACACCTGAAATTATCGTCAATGGAAAAACTGTCCATACTGGTAACACTCCAGACAAAAAAACTATCTTGTCTTGGTTTAAGTCTTTATGCTGTCCAGCAGATGATAATTGCTGTTAAAAATATTAAGTAAGTAAAAATGTGAGTAGAAATTTTATTCCAACAAACTTTTGGCTATTCTTTTAATGTTAGTCACTTGATAATTATTATTTCTAAAGACAATACCAATACCTCTTGATGCTTGACAATGAGTTTCAGCAACTACATTTGGATAGTGTGATAAAACACCAAAATCAATCGCGATTTTTGGTAAAAAACTTACCCCTAAATTCATATTAATCATCGCCACCAAGGTAGAAATACTAGAACAAGAAAAGCTGGATATCTGTTTCTCTGATACAGTATATCCCTGCATAACATGTGACCTTAAGCAATGACCTTGCTCCAATAAAAGCAACTCTTCATTATTAATCTTTTTCGTTTTTCGATCTTTATGATGAATTAAACACAGTGAGTCTCTAAATAATTCATATCCGCCAATACCATCAGGTAAATCATAAGGAAAGGCAAAGATTGCAAAATCAATTTTATTTTGCTTAAGTTTTTCTAATAAATTGTCACTCGTATCTTCCACAAACGATATTTTTAATTTTGGAAAAGCTTTCTCTATATTTCTCAAAAAATTTGGCAGGATGTAAGCCGAAATAGTTGGTATGGTTCCTACAATGATTTCCGATTCGAGAAAATCAATCTTTGTCATATCTACCAATCCCTTGGCATCTGCTATAACAAGCATTGCTTGCAATACTACTTTTTCTCCTATTGGGGTAAATACTACTTTTTTGTTATTTCTTTCAACTAATGGAATTTGTAGATCTTGCTCTAATTTAGCAATACCTGCGCTTAAAGTTGATTGACTAACATAACATTTTTTTGATGCTTTAGAAAAATGTAGCGTTTCCCTAAGTGCAACAAGATACTGAAGATTTTTAATAGAAGGTAGCATTTTATAATCGTTTTTTTAGATTGTATTGATAGAAAATATTCGTTTTACTTAATTATAAACTAGACCTACAATGTGCACTAATAAATAATAATCAGGAGTAAGAAAATGTTAAAAGATAATACGGGCAGTAAAATTCCATCAATTAATTTCAAAATTCAAAAAAATCATCAATGGATTAATTTATCAACAGAAGAGATTTTTAACAACAAAACGGTGGTGGTATTTGCTCTACCCGGTGCTTACACCCCTACCTGCTCCTCTTCTCACTTACCAAGATACAATGAGCTTGCGCCAGTATTAAAAGCTAATGGAGTTGATGAGGTTGTTTGCGTATCAGTCAATGATACTTTTGTTATGAATGCATGGAGTAAAGATCAAGAGGCTGAAAATGTTTTAATGATCCCAGATGGAAGCGGTGAATTTACCGACGCTATGGGCATGCTTGTCAGTAAAAATGACATAGGATTTGGTAGTCGCTCTTGGAGATATTCAATGTTAGTTAAAGATGGCAAAATTGAAAGAATGTTTATTGAGCCTGAAGTAGAGGGTGACCCCTTTGAAGTATCTGATGCCGATACGATGCTAAAGTATATAAATAAGGATGTCAGCATTCCAGATACTGCTACTATGTTTAGTAGAAAGGGCTGCCCACATTGTGAGCGTGCTATGGCACTATTAAACCAACACAATATTTATGTAGAAAAAATAGAGCTTGATAATCCTATCACTTCTAGATCTCTTAGGGCTGTCAGTGGCCAGAGTTCAACGCCACAAATATTTATTGGTGGCAAGCATATTGGTGGCGCTGATGAGTTAGAAAAATACTTAAGCTGATGAAACTTTTTAATAATAAATATTAAGATACTTTAAGCATAGTATTCAAAAGCAAGAGGCAAGATTTTTATCAAATAAAACTAAGAAACGTTTATTTTTTTGATTTTATTTGGTTCGTAAAGTTTGTAATCTATCGATCACTGTTATGTCTCCATTTTTAGATAAATGAAGCAAAATGAGTTCACCCGAACTTGGATATACTTTGCTAATGGCGCTTATATTAACTTGATGTGTTACCAGCACCATTGGTTTCGATAGATCTTGCTTAGTTAGCCATTGTTTCAGCTTATCTGTTTGAGAATCTTCTCGCTCAAATTTCTGAAAAAAAGAGTTTAATAAAGGCAATGGTTGCACATCTCCCAGATCAAGAAATTGAGCTGTTTCTAAACAACGACACCATTGGCTTGAAAACACTTGTACGTTTTCAATATTATTAGTGCGAAATAGCTCACCAATAGATTTTGCTTGATCATGTCCTTCGATGGACAAGTTTCGTTGTGTTTTGCAGTTGTCAAGCTCAAAATTTGAAGGGTCGCCTATTCCTGGTGCTATAGCATGACGCAACATAACGAAGTGATTATCACTTTTGAACGCATTCCAAAAATTAGAATCATCTGCATAAGATATGTTCATGACAACAAGGCTGGCACATAATACAAGCACCTTAAGCCAGCTATTTTTCATAATTCACCTCCAGTCATTTTTTATTTTAGCAACTACATAGTTTGGTTTAAAACTCTGATTTAAACCATGTATGTTTTCTAATAACTTTAAAGCTTGGGTTAAATATATTATTTGTTTTGTATAAAGATACACTATTGCAAGCTTGAAGATACATGATAGCGCGTTTTGCTATGTGATTTACAGTCTTCTCGGTTTGATATAGCTTAGGTAGCGAAAAGTAATGAAATTTGCTCAGAATTTATAGCTTTTGAAGATTGTTCCAATTTTTATGTTTGTTTAAGCATCTTCCTTGAAGCTGCGTCATTTGAATTGTTGCGACAAAGTAGCCTGAATCTTCGATCAACTTAGCCCACCCATTCTTTTTTTCAGCAACCCAATACTGCACCCCTTGGATTTTATTAACCTGTCTATAAGCACCAAAGTCTGGCACTAACAAAATATCGCCTTTAATTGTGATTTTTTTCCAATATACTTCAGAGCTCCAAGCCTTATCAAAAAATAGATTAAGAGGCTGGCCCAAAAAATCAATCGTATCGCCAATACAAGTTAATTGAAAATTATCATTAGAGATAGCTCTAGGTATTGTTTCAATGAGCTTAGATTTTTCTATATGAATAAAGCTATAAGGTGCATCATCGCTATTAATGGCGAATGAATTTCCAATAATTAATATTAAAAAAACTGCTAATTTCATTTTCTAATTTTTTTCATAACCAACAAGGATTATTAACTATCAAGTAAGCAAATACCGACTCTACACCAATTATAAACTACAAATAAACCCGTAAGAAAAACGGTTGTTATAAATATTTGAAAAATTAATCTAAGCTATCTACCTCTATATTATTTTAGATTTATAGCTATCTTATAAGGTTAATAAATGTAATAAGTAGTAACCTACTAAAAGAGTCGGTTAATAAGAAAATCTCCAGTAAAATTACCAATGGAAGGAACTAAAAATTATTTCATTGATATAAAATAGCTTTATGATAAACAAGCCATCTCAAAAAATAAAAACACTCAGTGAACTTGCAAAGTTAGCTGATTATTCTCTAGTTGATAATCTTAATTGCGACCCCGATGCAACAGAAAATGGCGTAGATTATTCGCCTAGACAAGTCTTTAGTGGCCACTATGTTCCGGTCAATCCTACACCCATAGAGAATCCAGAATACATTTCACATAGTAAGAGTTTTTTTAGTGAGCTTGGCTTAAGCGACAACATAGCGCAGACGGATGATTTTATGCGGATGTTTTCTGGTGACACCTCTCACGCTCCGAAACCAATGCGACCACTTGGATGGGCGAGTGGGTATGCACTCTCTATTTTTGGCACCGAATACACCCAGCAATGCCCATTCCAAACTGGAAATGGCTATGGTGATGGTCGTGCAGTTTCTGTATTCGAGACTGTTATCAATGCTCAACGATGGGAGATGCAGCTAAAAGGTGGCGGTCGAACACCCTATTGTCGCGGTGCAGATGGCCGCGCCGTATTGCGCTCAAGTATTCGAGAGTTTTTAGCTCAAGAGCACATGCATGCACTCGGTGTTCCAACCTCACGATCTTTAAGTTTATATGTTTCAAAAACGCAAAGAGTCAATCGACCGTGGTATTCGCAAGGTTCGCGAGCGAAAGATCCTGATATGCTAGCATCAGAAGCAGTTGCCATTACAACGCGTGTTGCGCCGTCATTTATACGAGTCGGACAACTCGAACTCTTTGGTCGTCGTGCTCGCAAGAATGAGCATCCAAAAGCAATGGAAGAGCTCGAGATGATTGTGCTGCATTTAATTGATCGTGAATATGCAAATGACATTGACAAGACACTAAATACTGCTGATAAAGTGGTGATGCTCGCACGAGAGTTTCGCGAACGTCTTACATCGCTTGTGGCTAATTGGATACGCGTTGGCTATTGCCAAGGCAACTTCAACAGTGATAATTGTGCGGCTGGTGGCTTTACACTCGACTATGGTCCATTTGGATTCTGCGATGAATTTAGCCCGCAGTTCCAGCCTTGGTCGAGTGGTGGACTTCACTTCTCATTTTTAAACCAGCCTATTGCTGCGCAACGTAATTTTCAAATGTTTTGTAAGGCGTTACAGCCATTATTAACCTCGCATCAAAATCAATTACAACAGCTCGATGAAATTCTAAATAGCTTTTCTAAAGTAATGCAAAAGAAAATGGAAAAAATGTGGACTGCAAAGCTAGGGCTTGAAACTTTTGATGCCTTGTTGTTTACTGAGCTGCAATCACTTATGGCTCAAACACCTGTTGACTACACCCTCTTCTTTCGTGAACTATCAACAGTGCCTAATGATATTGCTCCACTCAAAACAAGCTTTTATAGGCATTCAACCTCTCAAGATCTTGATCAGCGCTGGTCAGAGTGGTTTCTAAAATGGAAGCTACTTATCGATAGTTCGATGAACACTCAAGAACAGATTGCTAAGCAGATGAAACTGGTCAATCCAAAGTACAGTTTGAGAGAGTGGTTTGTTGTTCCTGCTTATCAACAGGCAGCTCAAAGAGATTATTCTCTAGTTCGAGAATTACAAGAAGTTATGACCCAGCCTTACGCTGAACAAACTAGTGATGTAGAGGAAAAATACTACCAATTAAAGCCACCTGAACTCTTTGAAGTTGGCGGAATGTCTTATTATAGTTGCTCATCTTAATTTTTTAAAAAGCTGCTTGCATAAAGGGTTTGTATTAATAATATAACTCTTTTTAAAAAGTAGTCATGGTGTTTTTTATCTGCATATCAACAAAATATTTCGTATAATCATTTTATGATTAACTCTAAAAAATAAACATTATGAAAAAACAAATTATCTCTACCGATAAAGCGCCAAAAGCTATCGGTACATACTCTCAAGCTGTTTGCGTAACTGGCGGATCGACGATTTATTTATCTGGACAAATTCCTCTAATCCCTGAAACTATGGAAATGGTATCAGATGATATTGGCAAACAAATTGACCAAGTATTTAAAAACCTAGTCGCAGTTTGCAAAGAGTCAGGTGGCAGTCTCAATGATATTGTTAAGCTTAATATTTTCTTAACCGACTTAAGCAACTTCCCAACAGTGAATGAAATTATGGCGCAATATTTTGACGAGCCATATCCTGCAAGAGCTGCAGTTGGCATTAAAGAATTACCTAAAGGTTCGCAAGTTGAAATGGATGGAGTAATGGTGATAGAATCATGTAACGACAATTCATAAAGATAGAAATGCAGCATTTGTCTGATCCCATTATCAGCTTAAATGGGCTAGGTCCAAAAGCACAAGAAAGGCTTAATGCAATCGGCATTTATGCCTTGGAACATTTTTTGTTTCATTTGCCAAATCGCTATCAAGATAAAACCAAATTTACAACGCTAAGCGAGGCACAAGTTGGTTCAGAAATATTAATCGAACTAACCATTGATCGCATTGAAGAAGTTGCAACACGTCAGCGCCAGTTATTGTGCTATCTATCAGATGATAATAATCGTACATTGCTATTGCGTTTTTTCCACTTCAACCAATACCAAAAACAACAACTGACTCGAGGTGAGCTTATTCAATGCTTTGGTGAGGTGAAGATTGGGCGAGACGGGCTGGAAATTCATCATCCAGAATATCGACTTATTTCAAAAGGCCAGCCAACACTAATAGAAAAAACACTGAGCCCAGTTTATCCTTTAACAGGCGGCATCCATCAGCCGCAAATCAAGAAATGGATTAATATCGCCCTAGAAACACTACAAAAAAGCGATTTATTTGACTATTTCGAAAATTTGTCAAAAAATTCAATGCCTACTTTAAAGCAGGCCTTGCATACTCTACATCACCCTAAAATCGACGATAATATCGACCAAATTGCTAATTTTAGGCACATTTCACAACAAAGATTGATTATTGAAGAGCTTTGTGCGCAAAAACTTAGCTTGTTAATGCTAAAAAAAGAACGAAAACAGGTCATTTCCAATATTTTCAATATTTCTAAAGCATTGCCTGACCAATTATCTGAAAATTTAGGCTTTAAATTAACCGCTGCTCAACAGCGCAGTGTGGATGAAATTAATACTGACTTAAGCTCAAACCATCCAATGCTTCGGCTTTTGCAAGGTGATGTTGGCTCTGGAAAAACTATTGTTGCTGTGTTTGCCTGCTTGCAGGCTGCTGAAAATGGTTTTCAGGCTGCTATTATGGCGCCAACAGAAATACTAGCCAATCAGCATTATCATGGATTTCGTGATTATCTAGAGCCGCTTGGTATTCGGATTGCTTTTTTAACAGGTTCGCAAAATGCCCAACAGCGAAGTGAGCAACTAGCACTCATTGTTTCTGGCACTGCCCAAGTTGTCATTGGCACGCATGCGCTTTTTCAAAAAGCAGTGCAATTTAATAAACTCGGCCTAGTGATCATAGATGAACAGCATAAATTTGGCGTACACCAAAGATTGTCACTGGCGCAAAAAGCACATAATACACCGCATCAATTAGTTATGACTGCTACGCCAATTCCAAGATCGCTCACCATGAGCGCTTATGCTGATCTTGATTCATCGATAATTGATGAACTACCACCCGGTAGAAGCCCAATACAAACAATCGCATTGGCGAATAACAAAAAAGATAAAGTGCTTGATAAAATCAGGCAAGTTTGCAAAGAAAATAATCAAGTTTATTGGGTATGTACTTTAATTGAAGAGTCCGAAGTTTTGCGTGCTCAAGCAGCCACCACGACCCATCTTTATTTAGAAGAAAACTTACCCGATCTTAATATTGTATTAATTCATGGAAAAATGAATAAACAAGAGAAAAACGATATCATGCTTCGATTTAGTACTGGTGATATTAACGTGTTAGTAGCAACAACTGTTATTGAAGTGGGTGTTAATGTGCCGAATGCTTCGCTGATGGTAATTGAAAATTCTGAAAGATTGGGTTTGGCGCAACTACATCAATTGCGCGGTCGTGTAGGTCGTGGATCTGATGCGAGTATCTGTATTTTGATGTATCAGCCGCCGCTAAGTGGTAATGCTATTGAGCGTCTTGATATTTTAAGACAAACCAATGATGGCTTTAAAATTGCCAATAAAGATTTGGAATTGCGAGGCCCGGGAGAGATATTAGGCACACAGCAAACTGGTATTGCGGATATGAAAATTGCCAATATTGTGCGTGATGGGTATCTACTTAATCAAGTGAATTATTATGCAGAACAATTCTTACAAGATGGTGAAAAAAATCAGCACGCGCTGATTAATCGCTGGATCACTCATGACAAGTCACAGTATGCCAATACTTAGCATAAAATGTTAGCATGATTGATACTCGCAACCTCTTTTGGCAAGACTTAACACTGGTCCAAAAAGCACCTGTAGCTGTTCAGCTTTGGCTGGATGACAACGCCTCATTAACGGCTAAATTAAAACAACAATTTTCTGATTTTTCAGTGCATGTATTATCACAACAAGAGCTCACCCCTCATGCTCATGAAATCAAGGTTATTAATGCTCATCAAGCCTACACAATTCGAGAGGTGGAGTTATTAGGCAATGGAAAAGTTATGGTTTTTGCACGTTCTGTTATCCCCCTTACTGATGATACTCAAGAGATTCTAAATATTGGCTCCAAGCCTTTGGGCGAGGTTTTATTTAACGACCCCAGTATTAAACGTGGTCTAATGCAGGTTACACACATTGATAATATCTGGGGAAGAAGGTCAACCTTTACCATTGGCGAGACCAAATTATTAGTGAGTGAGTTTTTTATGGAAGAGCTGTATGCGTGATCAAATTTTTAGTCAAAAAAGTGACTTAGTAGATTTCACTTTTGATGCAAAAGTAGCTGATGTTTTTGATGACATGGTTAGACGAAGTGTGCCTGGTTATCAATCAATGATTGAGATGATTGGATTATGCGTCAAAACCTATGGCCAAGACGATACAAACTACTACGATTTAGGTGCTTCAACCGGTGCCACATCGACTGCACTAGCTATCAACAATACACATAAGAATACACATATTATTGCTGTAGATAACTCCTCCAGCATGGTGGAAAAATGCACCAAAACTCTAAAAGGAAAAATTGACAATGTACAAATAATTTGTGCAGACATCGAAACACTTAAGATAGAGAATGCCTCTCTCATTGTGTTGAACTTAACCTTACAATTTATCTCGCCAGAAAATAGACAAGCTTTGATAGATAAAATATACCAAGGTCTTAATAAAGGTGGGGCGCTTATCGTCTCAGAAAAAATTCACTTTGAGGACCAGCAAAAACAACAGCAAATGACCGAATTGCATCTAGATTTTAAGCGTGCAAATGGCTATAGCGAACTTGAAATTGCTGCCAAACGCCAATCTATTGAAAATGTATTAATTACTGATAGTCAATCAACGCACTTCAAGCGCTTTGATCAAGCAGGATTTACCTCTCATGCCTGTCATTTTCAGTGCCTTAACTTTGCTTCCTTTTTAGCGGTAAAATAGGCCTCATTATGTTACTTATGATTGACAATTACGACTCTTTTACCTATAACCTGGTGCAGTATTTTGGCGAGCTAGGACAAGTGGTTGAAGTTCATCGTAACGACGAAATAACGCTTAAAGAAATTGAAGCGCTAAAGCCTGAATTTTTAGTCATCTCACCAGGTCCTTGCACACCTAATGAGGCTGGAATCTCCATTGAAGCCATTAAACACTTTAGTGGAAAGATACCTATGATGGGCGTTTGTCTTGGTTTTCAGGCTATGGTTCAGGCATTTGGCGGCGACATTATCGGTGCTAAAAAAATCATGCATGGTAAAGTTTCAAAGGTTCATCATACTAAAAAAGGCATGTTTACTGATCTTAAAAATCCCCTCAACGCAACACGCTATCATTCTTTGGTAGCTGATCAAACTACACTACCAAGTTGTTTTGAAATTACTGCCTGGACTGAAAATAGCGAAAGTGGTGTGGATGAAATTATGGGCATTAGACACAAAGAATTTGCACTTGAAGGTGTACAATTTCACCCTGAATCTATCTTGACAGAACAAGGTCATGAGATGTTAAATAACTTTTTACAAGGAAAAACACAATAACTATGGAAATTATTAATTTTTTATTTGCTGAGGATCAGTTGTTCACAACTATCACCCTAATTATCTTAGTGGCGTTACTAATTGGCAACATTGTTGCTGACAAACTAAAAAAATATGAAGATATAGATGTCAATGCTGCAACATCACTCATGGATGATGACAATCTGATTATTTTAGATGTTAGGGAAAAGAAAGAAAGGAAAAATGGCTACATTTCCAACGATACTCACATCCCCTTAAGCGATGTTAAATCTCAACTAGATAGGCTTGATAAGGATAAAAATATTTTAGTTTACTGTCGAAGTGGTTCACGAGCAGCTCACATTGCTGGACTATTAACTCGCCATGAATATGAAAATGTATACAACCTTAAAGGTGGTTTTCAAGCTTGGAAAAAAGCAAAGCTTCCTATTAAACTCTAATATTAAAAGGATAAAAAAATGAAAAAAAATAAAATTTATTGCAGTGATTCTTGCCCTTTTTGCCAACGTGCTTATCAATTATTAGAAAGCAGAGGTATTCCATTTACAAAGCACTATGTTAAAAGCCCAAGTGATTGGGATGAAGTCATGGATCTTACTGGTAGAAATACCGTGCCTCAAGTTTTTATCAATGGCGTTCATATAGGTGGCTTTGATGATCTATCTGCTGCGGATCAGTCAGGCAAATTAGATAAAATGTTAGCCTAATAATGAATAATAATCTTAGTATTATTGGTGCTGGTGCTTGGGGAAGTGCACTAGCTATTGTTCTAAGCGAAAAGTTTGACACTATTTATCTTCATGCTCATACGCAGCTGGAAGCGAGTTCATTACAACCCCAACACCCCGCCCTTCCCAAACCTTACACCGGCAATATTCAAATTGTATATGGTTATGCTGAACTAGCTCAATGTAACAATATTTTAATCGCAACACCAAGCTATGCTTTTAGCGAAGTATTACAGACCTTAAAGCCTTTGCTAGATAAAAAACAGCAAATAGCTTGGGCAACTAAAGGCTTTGATACTTCTGCTAATTGTTTTTTGTATCAAAGCTTCGAGCGTATCTTGCCAGATTATCATGGCTGTGTTTTATCTGGACCTAGTTTTGCCTTTGAAGTGGCCAGCCAAAAACCAACAGCTTTGGTTTCAGCTTCTAAAGATAAAAATACTCGAAAGCATTGGGCTGATTTAATACAGACAAAGACTTTGCGTGCCTATACCAACGAAGATATTATTGGAGTTGAAATTGGTGGAAGTGTTAAAAACATACTTGCAATTGCCGCCGGAATCGCTTCAGGATTGGGCTACGGAATCAATACTCAAGCTGCTTTAATTACTCGTGGCTTAGCTGAAATGACCCGCTTAGGTAAAAGTATGAATGCTAACGAATCTACTTTCGTTGGGTTATCTGGTTTAGGAGATTTAGTATTAACCTGTTCTGATGATTTATCTAGAAATAGGCGCTTTGGTAAAGAGTTGGCTAAAGGTAATAATATAGAACAAGCACTCAATAATGTGGGCGCCACAGTGGAAGGTTTGAATACACTAGATCTCATTCTATCAATTGCTGTTGAGCAGCAAGTAGAGATGCCAATTTGCGAGCAAGTGCATCTGGTTACTCTAGGCAAAGCGAGTCCAACTCAAGCAGTTAACCATCTAATGTCACGAGAACAAATTGATGAATGAAGCTTAGTCTTCTGCGCCACGGAGAGCCAGTTGGCGGTCGCATCTATCGTGGCAACCAAGATGATCCGCTAACTGAGAAAGGTTGGCAGCAAATGCTAGATGCCACTCAAAACCAGTCATGGGATCTAATCATCACCTCACCCCTTCTTCGCTGTCAATCATTCGCTCAACACTTGCATCAACAACAAAAATCATCACTAGAAATTGTAGATAATTTTTTAGAATTAGGCTTTGGCGATTGGCAAGGTCAAAGCTCAATGCAAATTGGACAAGATTTAGTTGACGCATTTAAACTTAGTCCTATTGAAAATAAACCACCAAATGCTGAGGATTTGTATGATTTTCAACATCGAGTTTTAAATGCTTTTAAAATAATTACTGCTAAAAAGTCTAATTCTGTTCTCATTATTGCTCATGCTGGAGTGATAAGAGTTATTAAATCTTATCTGCTCAATTTACCTATCGAAAAAATGTTTACAATAGATGTCTTAAGCGCATCTTGTGAAGAATTTGAAATTTAAGTCAACAATACTAACGCTATTATTATTAACCTCATCTGTTCAGGCAGATGAATTTTGGGGGCTTGAGTCATGGATGAATTCACTTAAAACACCTGACTTTGAAAAAATACAAGATGTTAATCAGCGTAAACAGGCTTTTTTTGAATATCTATTGCCAGAAATTAACAAACAAAATGAGAAGATTATCCAGCTAAGGCATGATATTAAAACTGGTGAAATCAATTCATTCAAATTGAAGAATATATACCGATACTATCGTGTCAAAGAAAATGATATTGGCACTCTTTTAAACCGAGTCGATATTGTGCCAGCTTCTCTGATATTAGCGCAAGGTGCCTACGAATCCAATTGGGGAAGATCGCGCTTTGCCAAACACTATCATAATTTTTTTGGTCTTTGGTGCTTTGAAAAAGGCTGTGGAGTAGTTCCCCTAAGACGCGACAAAGATGATACACATGAAGTGGCTAAATTTTCATCCTTGTCTAAAGGGGTTGAGTACTACTTGCGCTCTATTAACCGTAACTCTGCGTACACAACACTTAGAAAAATTCGAAAAAGTAAACGCGATCAACAAGCTCAAATTACAGGACATGCACTCGCAGAAGGGCTGGAGAATTATGCTGAAATTGGTTATGAGTATGTCGAAACAGTACAGTCCATTATTCGCTTTAACAAATTATCAGAATATGACTACAAGTCTTAGGCAACAAAAAACCCGCTGATAGCGGGTTTTTTTATTGTCTTTCGAAAAAGGCTTAACGCTTCGAGAACTGCTCGCTCTTACGTGCCTTCTTACGGCCAACTTTTTTACGTTCCACAACTCTAGCATCACGAGTAACAAAACCTGCCTTACGTAAATCAGGTCTTAGGTCACCGTTATATTCCATTAGTGCACGTGTAACACCTAAACGAATTGCACCCGCTTGACCTGTATCACCACCACCTGTAACAATGATGTTGAAGTCAAATTTATCTCTCATTTCAACAGTGTCTAACGGTTGATTAATAATCATTGAAGAAGTTTCACGGCCAAAATATTCGTTCATTGGACGTTTATTTACTGTGAATACACCTTTACCTTTAGTCATGTATACACGAGCTACTGATGTTTTTCTTCTGCCTGTTGCGTAAAATGTTTCTGTCTTTGCCATAATAATTCTTACCTTAAATATCTAAAACTTGCGGTTGTTGTGCACCATGTGTATGCTCAGAACCTGCAAATACTTTCATTTTTCTAAACATATCTCTGCCTAGAGGACCCTTTGGCAACATGCCTCTAACAGCCTTGTTGATAATTTCTTCTGGTTGCTTAGCTTGTAAATCTTTAAATGCAATTGATTTCAAATTTCCAACATAGCCTGTGTGATGATGATACATTTTGTCATCAAATTTCTTACCTGTCACCTTAACCTTTTCAGCGTTAACAATAACAATATAATCACCAGTGTCTGTATGTGGCGTGTACTCAGCTTTATGCTTTCCACGAAGACGAGATGCAATTTCTGATGCCAAACGACCTAACGTTTTACCATCGGCGTCTACCAAGAACCAATCTCTTTTTACTTCATGTGCTTTAGCGCTAAATGTTTTCATAATAATGCGAGTATATTTTCAATCAGAATAATCGGACTATTATAATCACTTTTAATCCTTGATGTTGGTTTATCGATGAATATTCTTATTATAAATACATCAACTCTAATTTACTCTCTCCAAGCAAATCTTAATACAAAACTAATGATAGATGATTATGATATCCCTTAAAAGCTATCTTATTAAATTATGATTAATTCTCATGCGCATCTAGATTTTGAAAACATGCAAAGCGTTGCAGAAAATGCAGTTGCTATAGTCCCTAGTATTGGCCAGCAAAATTGGACCGATGTGCAAATGTACCCTTATTTTGCTTTTGGCATTCATCCGTGGATGGTTGACTCTCACTCGCAAACAGAGCTTGACTATTTGGAGTATTTAATTAAATGCAATAATCCAGTTGCAATTGGTGAATGTGGACTAGATTACATCAAAGATATTGACAAGGAGAAGCAACTGCATTTTTTTACTGCTCAACTAATAATGGCAGAAAAATACGATCTTCCTTTAATCATTCATGCAGTCAAAGCTACTGAAGATGTTATCTTTCTACTAAAAAAATACTCGAAATTAAGGGGTGAAATTCACGGTTTCTCTGGCAGCGAGCCTCAAGCACAACAACTAACCCGTATGGGTTTTTATTTAGGTTTTGGCATGCAAGTTCTTAATCAAAAATCAACCAAAATGCGTCAAATTGTTCAAAATTGCCCACTAGAGTATATCCTTATTGAGACTGATGATCATCCTAATCCGAGTGATTTGCACTTGGTAGCGCAAGAAATTGCCCAACTCAAACAAATACCAATAGACACTGTCATCACTCAATGTGATAATAATGCTATTTCTCTGTTTAGCTTAAAATAATGTCTGGAAGTTGTGCGCGCACTGAAATCTTATTAGGCCAAAAAGGCTTGGCCCGATTGGCTGAATCCCATGTAGTTATTGCTGGCTTAGGTGGTGTAGGTGGCGCTTGCGCTGAAAGTTTATGTCGAGCTGGTATTGGCACGCTCACTTTAATTGATTTTGACATCGTTGAAACAACTGACCTAAATCGACAAATTATTGCGCTTAACTCTACTTTAGGCCTGAAAAAAGTAGATGTATTGGCTGACAGACTTCATGATATCAATCCAACTACTATCATCATTAAGCGCGATGAATTTATTGATCGGGAAAAAGCGCAACAAGTCGCATTGAATGAGGATTATCATTTTGTGGCGGATTGTATCGATGCAATTGCGTATAAAACTGTCTTAATAGATAGTTGCAATAAGTCAGGCATGGCTATTATTTCGAGTATGGGTGCAGGTGGTAGACTTGACCCAACACAAGTTAAAATTTCGCGGATGGATAAAACTCAAAATTGTGCCTTAGCAAGAGAAATGCGTAAACAACTTCGAAACATTCGAGCTTCCATGAAATTTCCAGTTGTACACTCAACAGAAATACCCATTAAAGCGCTACCACATAAAGCCGTTACCATTACCGACGCTACGCCAGAAAAAGGCATACCAAGAGCAGTAAATGGTGCAATTTCTTATATGCCTAATATTTTTGGGCTGATGATGGCAGGCCATATCATTCAAACTTTATTAAAATCTTAATCTTATTTAAACAAGGAAATACTCATGGTTAGCACTCAAACACCTATTTGTGACTTTAACACGCCCGCTTTTGATTTTGAATTAAAGGGTACTGATGGTCAACTACATACATTAGAGAGCTGTAAAGGTGAAAAAGGTTTGCTGGTTATGTTTATTTGCAACCATTGTCCCTATGTAAAAGCCATTATTGATCGAATTATTCGTGATACTGCCGAGCTTAAAGAGATGGGTTTAAATACAGTGGCTATCATGTCAAATAATCCTGATGAGTATAAAGATGATTCTTTTGTAAATATGCAAAAAATTTCTAAAGAAATGAACTTTGGTTTCCCCTACTTAATAGATGAAACACAAGAAATAGCTAAGGCCTATGGTGCGGTTTGCACGCCTGATTTCTTTGGCACGGTAAACATTTAAACCATACCCAGTACTACTTTACTTTCAATCTATAGACATTTTTCTCGCATAAGTCTAAATTTAATCTATTAAGCAATATACGTTGTAAAACTAATACTAATCAATACTGTAGTGATCCCCGCCTTTCATAAGAAATTTTTTCCCGCTAATTTTCTCACATTCACCTATAGCTTCAACCAAAGCACTTTCTATCACACCTGAAAATGTAAGTTTATAACCATTATTTTTAGCCTCTGCACTAGCCCTTTTAAAAGCCTTCATTAGTTCAGTATCAACCCTAGCGCTAATCATTTTCTTTTTATCTTGGTCTGAATCTTTTTTTACAAATTTATATGCTGTCATGTAACTCCTATTGCTTATTGTTTGCTTTGCTATACTTTATATAATATATATATTATATATATTATATAAATAATGTAAAGTCAAAATGTATTGACATTTAATACTTTTTAAGTTAAAAATACAATTAATCAAAATGATAGATGACTTTCAGATTTCAGTAATCATTTATTTTTGACTTTAATATTATTCTAAATTTTGATTGAGAAATAGATCTCAAAACTCATTTAATCTATGGCAATACTTGAAAATATACAGCACCAACCTTTTGAATTCAAACCGTCTTCTGAGAACTTAGAATATGGATTTATACCAAACACTAATAGAAAAATAGAAAAATCATTTCCTCAAATTTTCTTTTCAGATGGAGAGCCATGGCATGAAGTCAATCGATATGCTTTTTCTCGTTATTACGACCAACAAATAGATATAAAAACTGTTAACCGTGAAATGACTCATTTATCTCGTTATGCAAATTGGCTAGAAGAGGCAAGATTGCACTGGTTACATTTTCCTAAGAAAAAATATGAACGATGTTTATTTAAATTTAGAGGATATCTAATATGGCTTAGGAATGAAGGTTTTTTAGCTCCATCAACAACATCACAAACAATGAGAAATGTAGTAGCATTTTATCGGTGGGCATCAGACGAAGGATATGCACAAGCACAATCAAATTTATTTAATGATAAAAATAAAATCGTCTACTTTTTTGACAATGTTGGTTTTAATCGTTCTATGAACGTGGTCTCTTCAGAGCTTTTTATTCCAAACCGGAAAAGAACAGGAACTCTACTAGAAGATGGATTAATCCCTATTAATCAAGCTAGTACTAAAATTCTAATGACTCACCTATCTAAACACAGTAACCATGAGTTGCACCTGATGTTCAAGACCGCTCTTCTTACAGGTTGTCGTCATGAAACAATATCAACTTTAAATATTGATACACTCAAGAAGTCTTACCCTGATCCTTTATTGTTAAATACCATGAGAGTTGAGATTGGTCCTGGGACCGGTGTTGAAACAAAGTTTGATGTGCATGGAGCTGTTTATTTTCCCAAATCACTGGTTATTGAATTGATTGAATATTTTGACTCCGCAGAAGCAATATTAAGGCGCTCTAAAGCTAAAAAATCGCTCCAAAGAAATATATTTTTAACTTCTCATGGAAATAGATATACAAAAGAAACATTTGGCACATTATTGTATCGATTAAAGGAAGAGTTAATTGAATCTGGCCATACTGAATTTGGGCGATTTAAATTTCACCAATTAAGAGCAACCTTCGGAACGATGATGATGCGTGCATTATTGCAAACTCAAGACGTTTCATCTCTAAATGCTATTGAATTTGTAAAAAGATCTATGCTTCATAAAGATGAAAGCACAACTTGGAAATATATCAAATTTATTGAACACGAGCCTATTGAAGAGCAATTCTTGGAAGTTTTGTGGGCAATGTTTACTGGATCACTCGAACAATCTCAAGACATTATCGAGAACTTGACAAACGGGGAGGAGGCTTGATATCAAGCGAACTTCCAGACCTAACTGTTAAACATCAAAGCATTGCAGAAAACGAACTGCAAGTGTGGAATTTAATGCCTTTTGTATACCTTGGAGGGGCAAAGATAAAAAGAAATGGTTCCTGGATTTTGGAGGTTCAAAAACTACCGCTTGTCCCAGAGCGCATTAAGGTCATCCTGTCACTAAAAACGCATGTGATTGAAATGCTAGACTCCGGCAGTTCTTACCGTTCGATACAAAGCTTTTTAAGCGGATTGAAGGCGTTTATCCATTTTGTAGATGGGAGTAACAAAAACCTAGCAACCCCGGAAGAAATTGAAACAGCCTTATATGATTATGCGGAGTATCAATACACTCGCTATAGTCATAATAAAATAAAAATGAGTGCTGCATATTTATATGTTTATTTTGTGCGAAATATTTTTACTGGAGCTTTTGAAGATGTTAACTTCGACTTAAGATACACTCGATTAAACAAAACAGTCAAATCACAAAGGGCTACTAGTCGTGAAGCAGAGAAAGTAATGCTTACCGATGCCTCCAAATTAGCCGCCTTTTGTTTTGACATAACTACTAATTTTGAACCTAACAATCTTAATCATGGAACACTTCCTATCAAAATTGAAATAAGAAGAAAGTTTTTAAAAGAATCTATCAATTTAACACCTAGCTACACAAAAAATACTCCCATAAATAAAAGCTTTTTTTATACAGAAGCCTCTCACGCCTTTAATAATCGAGTATCTGCTGAATCCATGATTTTCCTTGCAATGACTATTCAGAATATTTCACCAACATACAACCTTAAAATTGAAAAATTCAGCTTTAAGCCTATCGGTGAAAAATACGAGGTAAGAGAGTTCAAAAATCGCAGAGGCGGTGAAGTTCTATTTAAAATACCAAAGCCATACAGACCACACTTTGAACGATATCTAGATTTTATTCACGAATATGCGCCTGAATCAAAATGGCTTTTTCCTTTTTTAAAAAAAGGAGTTGGGTATAAAAAAAGAATCGGCAACAGAGCTTACGGTCTAAAGAGGATTTGCATTAAATATCAAATCCCCTGGATACCTCCTAAGAACTTTAGAAAAATCGGTGAAAATGTTCTCATGCGACTATGTTCAGATGGGCAAACTACAGCGGATTATGCTAACCATGGAATTGCAACATTTAGACAATCATACGAGCTTCCATCACTACAAAGAGCAATGATAGAAGTTGGAAGTTTTTGGGATAAAAACGACCCTTTAATACATGGGCCACCCAAAGTATCTTTATTCAATACACCATGCAATGGAATTCCAAAAGAAATTACTGACTCAACAAACAAACTTCCTAAACCAGATTGTATCAATCCAGCTGGCTGTATTGGCTGTAAACATTATAGAGATGAAGACTCTTTTGATTATGTGTGGAATTTGTGCAGTTTTAAATACCTAAAAATTGTTGAGTCAAGCTCTCACCGAACAAAAGAGGGGAAACCTTCAAATATTGCCATTGATTGGGCTAATATTAAAATTAACTGGTTCAAAAACTCTAAAAAATTAAAGCATAGAGAGTGGACTGAAGAGGCCAAAGCAAGAATTGAAGAAGGTCACTATCACTCTATATGGTCTAGAAAAATACAAGGAATAAATTAAATGCTCAATCCTATGGAAAATTTACAATTTAAAGCAGATGTTAAATTTATATCTAAGGATTCTCCCTGCTTTAAATCCAAGGATTACCCGCCTAAAGATGATTTTGTAATGTCTATCGATGAAAATGAGGTCATTGTAAGTTTATATGGAGATGATAAATGGGACTTCCGCCCTTTTGGAGGTAAGGGTGAGTTTCAATTTGGAGAGTATGATAACGCCAACAAACGCTTGTTCAAAAATATTATGTATTACCTCATATACAGCCATTTGTGTCCTTCAAAATATGCCAGTTTAAACGCTTGGTATTTAACTCTACGAAAGATTTTTAGATATTGCCACATCAACGAAATAAAAGCTAACGATTTAAGTCGCTATCCTAAGGCTATCGAAGAAATTGCTAAAAAAATTGCCAAAGACTCACCATCAATTTTTGTAACAACAGTTCTTCATCTGAACATTTTTTACAAGAATAATGAGCAAATCGGGTTCACGTTATTAAATAAAAATAGCATTACCTTATTTAAGTCTTTTGACCCATCTTATAAAATGGGACAAACACCATATATTCCAGTGAGAATCTGGACAAACTTTATTCAACATCTCGACTCTGTGTTGGATGATTTTGAATGCAATCAAAATAAACTTGAGAAGCTTTTTCACTATTTAACTTCTGCTTATATTTCAAATGAAAATAAAGGGATTAGGGATCCTAGTCCTTTTAGTCAAAATAGTGCCAAGGATAAAATTAAATATAACGGAACATTTGAACAATATTTAAAAAGAAACAAATTACTAAAGTTTTTTGAACGGCATGTTGAGCGAATTAAAGACTCTAACACATATGATATTAGTCAATTTTCTTCTTTATTAAATAATACAATGTTAAGCTGCTTTATGTTTGTCATTTACTACTCGATAATGAGAAAAAATGAGGCAACCTCACTTCGTGCTGATTGTTTGATAACAGAAACAGATGAAAGATTGGGTGACTTCTTTCTACTTAGAGGTGAAACCACCAAGACTGACCCTGATAGCGATGATCGCTGGGTTGTCTGCAATCGTGTTGAGCGAGCTATAGCCATAGCCAAAACATTGCTAGAGTGGAAGCTTAAATACATAAAGCAGCATAAAGAAACACATTATCTCTTTCAAAAAATAGATGTATGGCGTAAAGATGAGCGAACTTCAAAAGCAAGGGATTATGATTCATGCCAACATTTAATCAGCAGAGATAATTTTAGTTTTTTCAATCTTGAACAGCATCGAATCACCCAAGAGGATTACGAAGAAGCGCTTGCACTTACACCATCTCTGATCAGAGAAGATTGGTTTAAAGTTGGAAACATCTGGCAATTCGGATTTCATCAATTCAGGCGCACCCTGGCAGTTCATTTTGCTTTAAATAGAGTCTCTTCTTCATCCACGCAGCTGCAAATGAAACATGGCACTCGAGAACAACAGTTTCATTATCAAAACAATGCTGGTAGGCTACGCTTAAATCAGTCGGCTGAACAAGAGGTTGTAAATGAATATTACGCTGAAATGGCGAGAAATATATCTTCAGTTGTGTATGGAGAAGATTCAATCACGCACACAAAATCACCTATAACTCAAGAGGTTGCTCGTTTTGTTGAAGAAGGCGAAATGAAGAAGCTACTAAAGGCTCAAAAAAATGGAGCAGTCGGCTACAGAAAGAATTTACTTGGTGGATGCATGAAACAAGGAACTTGTAAATACGGAGGATTTGATTCAATTACCCATTGTGCTGGTGGTAATCGAAAAAGTATGTGTTCAGACCTTGTAATTGATAGCTCAAGAGAACAAGAGTTTAAAAAAGATAAGGCGCACTATGAAAATCAAATGGATGGAGCGCCTGAGAACTCTCCTCGTTACAAGTCTTTAAAGGCTGAGGTTCGAGGTTATAAGAAGGTCCTAGATATTATTAAAAACAAAAAGGCAGTATAGAATGAGTAAAGCAGAAAAAATGTTCAGAGAGGCCTTTAATCGTCTCAAAACTGGCACACCTATTAATACTCCAAAGGGGACTAAAATAAGTCAAAATAATGTAGCAAAAGAGGCTGAAAAACACCCTACAGCCCTAAAAAAAGACCGCTTCCCATTGTTGGTTCTCGAGATACAAGATTATTTAAAACAGCAAGAAATTGATAGTGATCTTCTTAACAAGAAAAAGCAACTACGCAAACAACGAACCCTTGAACAGCGATTGTCAGACTGCAAAAAACAAAGGGATAAGCTAGTTTCTATATGTGAAGCGCAATTTCAACATATAGAGCAACTTCAAGATGATGTTTCTGATCTAGGAAAAAGAACAAGTAAGTCAACACTTACGCTCTAATTACGAAACAACAAATACAGTATAACGGTTCATTAATCTGTAGCAGCCTGATACTTCTAGTCACACTTTAAGACGCTCTATATTTCTTTAAATGATTAGCAGCTCACTCAATGGATAGTGAATCGATTTGATTGAAACTTAAGATAGGCTTAAAGCTAATTACCGGTTTAACTACATAAAATACTTAACTTAAGACTAAAGCTTTTTCAGAAAAGATTGTTTTGGTAAGAGTATTACGGCAAGCAGTGACTGAATAAACCGCCTCCTGCTAAGCACTATTTAAACCTTGTATCGTATTTTTTCTGCAATTCAGCAGGCCAAAGATCATGAATATAATTCAATACTGCTTGTTTTTCACCCTCACTTAATTGATTTTTAAATGCTGGCATCCAACCCCCTAACTTAATACCACCATTATCAATAGTCTTCATTAATGCTGACGGTGAATGGTGCCAAGCATGTGCTGTGCCATTAATGGGTGGCGCAGGAAACTTGCCATTTTCATCTCTTTTCTTCCAATCTTTAACAAGTCCTTGACCCTCTTTACCATGGCAAGAAATACAGTTTTTTTCAAATATTGCCTGTCCAGATTTATCAGTATTGTTACTAGATAAGGTTTTTTCTACTGGCGTATTTGCATTTAAATTTTCCTGATTATTGTTCTGCGCCTCTTCACTATCAAAGCAGCCTGTTAAAAATAATGCACTTGATAAAACGATTAATAGCTTCATAACCTTTCCTCTTTAAATAATTTTTTAATGTCGACCACGTCCGCCGCCCATACCGCCACGACTCATACCACTAGAGCCACCTTGTCCGCCACCCATGCTTTCTCTAAAAGCTTGTCGATCTTGGTCAGACATTGATTGCATTTGACCTCTAAAAGCCTGACGATCTTCATTTGACATTGATTGCATTTTATTACGCATATCGCCACCACTCCCCATGCCATTTTGACCCATCCCAGAATTCATATTATTCATAAATTCCTGTCTTTCTTGAGTCGACATAAGCTCCATATTATTACGACTTTCATCTCTAAAATTTAACCGATCTGAAGCCGATACAGATTGAAACAAAGCGCCCCTATGCGTATGACCTTCATGGACATGATTGGCATCAATAGCCACATCTGCTTGCACCATTTGAGTGCCAAAAATTAACACTGATGTTATTAATATTTTATTCATTGTATTTTCCTTAAAAATTTAACTACGTACTGTATTACATGCGTCCGCCGCCCATGCCACCTGAACTTGAGCCACCGCCCATACCGCCTGAACTTGAGCCTGAATCACTCCCATGTCCGCCGTCTGATGCTCCGCCCATACTACCAGAGCCAGAGCTACCATCCATTGAGCTGCCATGCTCAGCAATGCTAACATCTTGTTGCGCTTGCATGGCTTCTCTAGTACTAGTTGTTACTGTTTCTATGTTTGCTATTGCATCCGATACTGTTAAGTTAGCAGTATCAAGTGCTGCTTGCGCATCTGCTAATAACGTCAAATCAGCTGGGTCTACGGCATCATAGGCCGCTTGCGCGCTGACTAAATCAGACTGAGTAGTTGATACTAGAGCTCTAGCATCTGCAACACCAGACTCTATTTGACTACTGCCATCATTCCAATTAAAGCCACTACTATGATAATTGGCATCATGTGCAGCATTTGCTGTTACTAATAAACTCGCTGAAAAAGCAAATAAAATTCCTTTAATAATCTTTTTCTTTTTATCCATGTTGTTTTCTCCTTTAATTGTTGTTTTATCCTTTGGTTGTTTTTTTTATTTGTTATAAGAGGGTTTTTGTACAGAACGTACATAGGCAACAATATCACTTACCCTTTCAGGTGGAACGCCTGTAATCATAGGCATGTCGCCAAATTTCCAATGATGCTGCCTAACGCCATTCTTAACTGCATAAAAAAATGATAAATCTGAATGATGCAATGGCTCATATGTACTATCGAGTAACGATGGCCCTTGGCCGGTTCCCATCAGACCCTCTCCATGACATCTTACGCATGATTGTTGATATCCACTTTCCCCTTTAGAGACATTAGCTTTGTAATTCAAGCTAGGCAATAGATCTTGACTAGCAACTCTTTTTGACTTCATCCACTCACTTTCGGACAATAGCGTAAAGAAACCAATCATAAGGGCCAATATAACCAATAAGGTCTTACCCATTTTTTTTCAATCTATCAGTATCAATGTAGCAATCACTTAACATTGGTATCTTTCAGGATACTTTAAAACCAAAAGCGAATACCTGTAACAATTTGAGCATCTTCAACATCCTCACCTTCATTATTTGCAAAAGTTGCAGTATTTCCATATTTTTTACCCCAGTTAACACCGACATAAGGCGCAAACTCACGACTTAATTCGTATCTTAGTCTAAGCCCTGCTTCGATATTAGATAACCCTTTCCCTGTGCCGGTCACCTCATCATCTTTTCCAAAGAAATTAACCTCAACTTCTGGCGATAAGACCAATTTCTGGCTAAACATATATTCGTACTCAAGATCTAAGCGCACGGCGGTACGTCCGGATTCACCAACAAACAATGAAGCATCCACTTCAAGCAAATAAGGCGCCAAACCTTTGGCAGCAATTACACCCCAAGTTCGACTAGGCGTGGGCTTGAAATCTTTTTTGATGCCATATTGCAAATCCCAGAAAGGGGTAGTTGCTTTACTATAAAGAACTTGTAATTCTGCTTCAGTGATTTTTCCATTAAGTTTTTCACCTTCAGTTTTAATCCATATTTTTTCAAGATCTTTACCAACCCAAGCGTCAACAGCCCAAACTTTAGGATTAGAGCCTGCCGTGCTTCGTGTTTCAATTTCACCCATCACTTTAGTTAGTATTGGGTCATCATCTACGCCACCTGCATGTGCCAAGAATGATAAGCCTAAAAGCAAACTGGTTAATATTTTTATTTTTTTCATTTTATCTCTCTTTCGTTATACAACATCCACACGACGGAACATGCCCAACATGTGATAAAGTAAATGACAATGATATGCCCAAGAACCTTTGGCATCGACTTTAACGCGATAGCTAATTTTTGCGCCTGGCTGAACAATCACCGTGTGTTTGCGTGGGATATACATATTGTCTCCCGTTTCTAAATCACTCCACATGCCGTGTAAATGCATAGGGTGGTTCATCATCGTATCATTCACAAAAGTAATACGCACAACTTCGCCAAATTTAAATTGTAGCGGCTCAGCATCGGAAAACTTTACACCATTAATAGACCACATATAGCGACTCATATTGCCGGTTAAGTGTAATTCAATTTCTCGATCTGGGTCGGGATACCCATGCGTCATATTTAAATTATACAAATCAGCATAAGTTAACACCTTTCTGCCATTATTGCGCAGTCCAACACCAGGATCATCCAAGCGATATTGCGGAGCCTCTGAGCGCATATCCACATGTGGACCAAACTCAGTATCTACATGTGTCACCATCGAATCCATGGTTGACATTTTTTTACTACCCATGTCCATCTTTGAATGATCCATACCAAGCATTGGTTTTGACATGTCCATACCAGAATGGTCCATACCTTTCGATGGTTTAGACATATCCATTGATCCATGATCCATACCAGCCATGTTTGACATATCCATACCCATATCAGAATGGGATAAATTTGGAACAGCATCTAACGCTGGAACTTCACCAGTCATCGAAATATCTGGAGTAAGCGTGCCTCTAGCATAGCCAGACCTGGCGATATCTTGAGCAAAAATGGTATAAGCTCTATCGTCTTTTGGCTCAACAACAACATCGTAAGTTTCCGCTACTCCCAATCTAAATTCATCAACAGGGACAGGGTCGATATTTTGCCCATCAGCAGAAACTACTGTCATTTTCAGACCAGGAATTCTTACATCAAAGAATGTCATAGCAGAACCATTAATAAATCTTAATCTTACTTTTTCACCTTTGCTAAATAGCCCAACCCAGCCTTTATCAGGTGTTACACCATTAGCCAAATAGGTGTAGGTGTAGCCTGTAACATCGGATAAATCACGCTGGCTCATACGCATTTGATTCCACATTTTTCGATCATTCCAGGTATTTTCCAACCCTTTTTGATCGATATCATTCATCAAATCTTCATGCGTTCTTTCATTGAAATTATAATAATGAGATAGTTTTTTTAGTTTTGCATAGACATCCATTGGATTCTCATCTGTCCAATCGGACAACATAACCACATAATCCTTGTCGTAACTAACAGGATCTTTTTCAATTGGGTCAATCACAATTGGGCCGTACAATCCGGTTTGCTCTTGAAATCCTGAGTGTGAGTGATACCAATAGGTGCCACTTTGGGATGCCTTAAAGCGATAAGTGAAGGTCTCACCTGGTGCAATGCCATGAAAATCATTGCTGATATCGGGGACGCCGTCCATTTCTGATGGCAGAATTAACCCATGCCAATGGATAGAAGTAGACTCCTTTAAATGATTGGTAACGTGTAGAACAATATCGTCACCTTCTTTAAATCTTAACAAAGGTGCTGGCAATGAATTATTGACCGTTGTAGCCCTGCGTTGAGTTCCGGTAAAGTTAACGTTTTGCTCGCCAATGTTTAAATTAAAAACCTGACCTCTTAAGGTATTTATGCCACTCTTGCCACCAACGCCGGCAAATAAAATACCTGGATTAATCGCCAATGCTGTGGCACCCATTGCCACCCCTGTGACAAATTGTCTGCGAGATAATAATTTATTATTCATCTTTTTTCTCTTAGATTAATGGCCGTGAGCATCTTTTGGATGATGATCTGCACCTGACATATTCATCTTTGAAAGCTCATCTGCTGTCATTTTTGAATGGTCCATATCTGACATTTTCATTTTTAGAAGCTCATCTGCTGTCATTTTTGAATGATCCATGCCTTTCATGTTCATCATTGCATGCTCACTTGCTGACATTTTTGAATGATCTGCACCCTGAGAGTGGCCATGACTTGATGAGCCACCTTGGCTCGGATTGTGCCATCTTGCCGTACTATTTGCACTGGCGATTAATACTACTACTGTTAAAACTGCGCTTATTGTATTTTTCATATCTATTTCCTTTTTTTATATTAAATTTATTAGTGTCCGTTGTTATCCACATCTTTGTGTGATGACTCTTTATGTCCATCATCACTAGACGCCTCAAAATGTACTGCGTTGTCTGAATGACTATGACCACCCTCGCCAACCAATTCAAAATATCGATTAGCTGTCATGTTGTTAATTTTTTGAAGAAAGGCTGTCATTTCCCATAATTGTTGATCGGTATGGAATTCACCCCAAGCAGGCATTCCTGTCATTTTAAATCCATTTTTAATGACCCAAAATGTCTCGGCAGGACTATGCTTGTGTTTATCGTCATTTTGATGAAAAATTGGCGGTCTTGGATATAGAGCCTGATTTAGCTCGGTACCTGGTGCACCTGGTGCTAAATGACACTGAACACACATGGCGTCATAATTTTTAGCGCCATTCGAAATCATTTCAATAGAACTTAAATCTGGAACTACTATGTTTTCAGATGCCGAATGCACTGACTTGTCTCTAACTAGCTCAAGTAATTTGGTGGTGATGTCCCAATGCTTATCAGTTGCTGATACATTGTATGACCCCGACAATACAAATGCGATACCACCTACCAAACTTACACTCACCAACCCTAATACTTTTTTCATTTCTCTCCTGTTTAGATTCATATTGGCATTGATGATTATTTTTATAGTCGAACAATGCTGGTTAAATTATTAAACCTGTAACGTAGGTAATTCGAATCAATTATTACTACCCAACAAAAGAGGAGAGTTGAGGGAAAAGTCGGCTGATCAAACTGATTTAACTTGCAGGAAATTATAGGAGTTGATTGTAATTCTAGTGTGTCTAGAAGGCAGACTTTTGTAACAAAATGTAAACAGATTTCACTAAGCTAGTATGAATAGTGATTATGGATTTGGCAGAAGGTGTTATCTTGGTAGCTCGAGGAAGACAGCGATACCACCCTTTGTGGAGTTTTTTATTTTAAGATCGCCGCCATGTGCAACAGCAATATTTCTAGCAATACCAAGCCCCAGTCCAGTGCCGCCGGTTTTATGATTTCTAGATTTTTCCAATCGATAAAACGGTTCAAATATCTTATCTAGCTCTTCATCTGGTATTGGATCGCCATTGTTGTGTATTGTAATTTGAACAGATTTTTTGAAATCCTGCATGTCAACCACAATTTTTCCATTTCCATATCGATATGCATTTTCTAATAGGTTGGTCAAACAACGTTTAATAGAGGTCAATTGAATTTTTATAGGCCTGCACACCTTGCCTTGGATTTCAAATGGCATACCTAAAGACTTAAAATCTTCTTGTAAACTTTCCATTAAAGCCTCTAAATTAACCTTTTGCCTTAACTCCTGTTTTTGTGTGCCACGCATGAAATCAAGAGTAGCGTGAACCATTTTTTCCATATGATCTAGATCACCTTTAATTTCATTACTAAGTTTTTTATCATCTAATAATTCAGCCCGAAGACGAAGGCGCGTTATTGGGGTTTTTAAATCGTGCGATACTGCAGATAAAATGCGCGCACGATCACTAATAAATCTTACCAGTCTTTCTTGCATCGTATTAAAGGCCTGGGCAGCCTGTTGAACTTCTGTAGGCCCTTTGACATCTAATGGAAGATGTTTAATATCTTTTCCTAGTGCTTCAGCAGCTTGAGATAAAACAGATAGCGGCTTTGTAACCCAGCGTACTGCAACCCATGTTAAGAGTAAAACGGCAATCATCAATGCCAATAAAGTCATTGCCAGACGAATAGGCCATTCAAAAATTTTCACAGGTAAAAAGTAATGGAAATCCACCCAAGCTCCATCTTTAAGCCTTACTTGGGCATGAAATGATTTAATTAAAAAAGAAAGAGGTGTCTCTTGAGTTTTTAATTGGGCTGCTGCGCTTGAAGATCCCTGACTTGCAAATTCTGAAGAGAGTCTTGTTTCAACAATTTCAACATGAACCTCGTACCCTAGAGGGAGATTTTGCTGTAAATACTCTTGAAATAAAACAGTCAAATACTCATTATTCTCATCTTCTCTTAATACTGAATGAGTAGAGTCATCCTTAAAATCACTTAAAGAAATTTCAAGAGGATAGCCATTGAGCGCATCAACGATGGCAGGCCTAGATTTAGCATCAATAGAGTCTAGCAATGTAACAATTGAACTAATCTTGTTTGCACTGTCTACACCAATCGTCTGATTCAGGGCAGAATCCCTGTCATAAAGATGAAAAAGGGAGCTTAAGAGTTGTGGCACCATAAGCCCAACCAATAAGATTGCTAGCAGACGCCCATGAAGTGATTGAGGTATAGCTTTCATACTATGATTAATAAAGCCTTACTGCAGGAGAAAATAAATATCCCTCGCCACGTACAGTATGCAAAATTTTCAGATTTTTAGGGGTTTCATTAAGTCTTTTTCTGATGCGTCCCACTAGTACGTCAATACTACGATCAAATGGGTCATGCTCTCTTCCTTGAGTAAGATCAAGCAATTGTTCACGACTCAATGTTCTGCCACTATTTTCAATGAAAATCTTTAATAATCGGAACTCGCCACCACTAAGAGGAACAACTACTTCTTCTGGAGTGATTAGATGACGCTGCTTAAAATCAAGTATCCATTTGGAAAATTCAGCTTTAGTGCTTTTTTCATTTTTAGATATATCGTTAGATATTGAAGCTCTACGCAATACGCTCTTAATACGCGCCAATAATTCTCTAGGGTTAAATGGCTTAGAAATATAATCATCGGCACCCATTTCTAGACCTATAATTCGATCCGTCTCCTCTCCCATTGCAGTTAACATAATGACAGGGATATTGGCATCCACACGCAGCCTTCTAAGTAAAGACAAGCCATCTTCACCTGGCAACATCAGATCTAAAATAATCAAGTCAAATGATGCTTTTTTTAACATTGAAAACATTTGCACCCCATCAGCAGCAACCTCAGCCTTAAACTCCGATTTTTGTAGGTATTGTTTCAATAAATGACAAATTTCTGAATCATCATCAACTATTAACAACTTTGGTGCGCCGCTTCTCACAAATTATATCTCTTTATTTAAAACACTATATAGATTCAAATTTTACTCTTGTTTTTTTAAAAGAAAAAAATGTCAATCTATTATTTTAATTATGATCTTTATGTGATTATAATCACCCATTAGTTTTGGGTATATTTCAAATCATAGCTAACAATCTTCTTATTTTTCTTAAATACAAGAGTCCACTTAATAAAGCTTGAAAATTAATTTAGCACTTACATCTGACTAGCCGAAAAAATAAATACGTGCTAAAGATAAGTTAAACTTCTTATGAAATCTAACTTTTGCACAAGTTCAATAAACTATAAATAAACATTTAATCATTGCATATTGAAGGTAAATTACTAAAAAATAGATCACCAAGAGTAAAAATACAATTACCTGATGCACTTGCTCTTTCGGCACTAGTTAGTCTTTAATCTGTCAATAACTTTAATGAAATAATGTAGTATGTAGATCCACAACACCATAGCAAAGCAAAGGAGGGGAAAATGATTAGCTTAACAACACCTGTATGTGATTTCAATGCACCTGCTATTGACTTTGATTTACCTGATATCTATGGGGACAGATGGAATCTTAATAAGGCCACTGGTGAAAATGGCTTATTAGTAATGTTCATCTGTAATCATTGCCCTTACATCAAAGCTATTCTTCCTAGACTTGTTGAAGATACTAGAAAACTAAAAGACGAATACGGTATTAATTCAGTGGCAATTATGTCCAATGATCAGTCTTTATATGATGAGGACTCAACCGAGAATATGATTCAAATCTCAGAAAAAATGGACTTTTCATTTCCATACTTGATTGATGAAACGCAGGAAGTTGCTAAAGCCTACGGAGCAGTATGCACACCGGACTTCTTTGGTCTATCAAAACACATGACGTTGCAATATCGAGGTCGCTTTGACGCTTCAAGAAAAGACATGGCACCTAAAGACACTCGTAGAGATTTGTTTGAAGCGATGAAGGAAGTTTCGCAAACTGATAAAGGTCCAGAAGGCCAAATCCCTTCTATGGGGTGCTCTATCAAATGGAAAGAATAATCACTCAAAAGGTATAGACAAAATAACTGCTAAATTTGTCATAAAATTAAAAAAATATAGACATTAGAAAAAGTACTGGAAAGCCTTATTTTTAAAGGTCTAGAACTAGTGTCTATGGTAGTGTCTGTTTACCGTGTAAAGTTTATAATGCGAATTTGGAATTGCAATATCGCGGTCGATTAGACGCTTCTCGCAAACAAAGTGCTGCTAAAGATGTAAAACGTGACTTGTTTGATGCCATGAGTCAAGTAATAAAGACCAGTCAAGGACCTTTAGATCAGATACCTTCAATGGGCTGTTCGATTAAATGGTATTAGTGCTAAATCATTAGTCACCAAATATAACAAATACCTAATATATACCTATTAATCCTATGTCTTAATGGGTATAATTGCGATCTTTGCCTGTCTTATAATTTCTTATGTCTGAACAAACTACTGATAACCAATCACCAAAAACTTTTAGTGATCTAGGTCTTTCCGATTCAATTCTTGGTGTGCTAGATTCACTTGGTTATGAAACTCCAACCCCTATTCAAGAGCAATGTATTACCAACCTTTTAAAAGGTGAAGACATTATTGGCCAAGCACAAACAGGCACAGGAAAGACAGCGGCTTTTGCGTTGCCATTATTAGACAATATCGATCTAAACCTTAATGCGCCACAACTACTAATCTTAGCACCAACGCGCGAACTGGCTATTCAAGTATCAGAAGCAGTTCAAACTTATGCTCGCGGTATGAAAGGTTTTCATGTACTACCTATTTATGGCGGTCAATCATACGATATCCAGCTACGTCCATTAAAGCGTGGTGTACATTGTGTAGTTGGCACGCCAGGTCGTGTCATGGATCATATTAAGAAAGGCACTTTAAAACTTGATCAGTTGAAATCTTTTGTTCTAGATGAAGCGGATGAAATGTTGAAGATGGGCTTTATTGATGATATTAAATGGGTAATGGAGCGCATTCCAGAACAGCGTCAAATCGCCTTATTCTCAGCTACCATGCCGTCTATTATCAAACGTGTTGCTGAAAAATTTTTAAACAATCCTAAGGTTGTTAAAGTTAAGACGAAAACAGAAACGGCGCCATCAATTACTCAAAAATATTGTTTAGTGGGTGGATTGCATCAAAAACTTGACGCACTAACAAGAATTCTTGAAGTGACTGAGTTTGATGCCATGATTATTTTCGCTAGAACTAAGACATTAACCGTAGAATTAGCAGAAAAATTGTCTGCAAGAGGCTTCTCTGCAGAAGCAATTAATGGTGACATTCAACAAAGTCAACGTGAGCGAATGATTAACAACTTCAAAAAAGGCAAAATTGATATTTTAATTGCTACTGATGTTGCTGCTCGTGGACTAGATGTTCCAAGAATTTCTCACGTGGTTAACTACGACATTCCACAAGATGCTGAAACTTATGTACATCGTATTGGCCGAACTGGCCGTGCTGGCCGTGCTGGTGATGCTATCTTATTTGTATCACACCGTGAAAGACGTATGCTTAATAATATTGAGCGCGTTACTCGCCAAAAGATTGAGCCTATTGAGCTTCCTACTGCGAAAATCATTAACGAAAAGCGTATAGATACATTTAAAAAGAAGATTACAGAAACGATTAACAATCAAAATTTAAGTGTTTTTGAAAAATTAGTCACTGAATTTCAAGAAAATAATGAAGAAGCAGGAGCTGTTAAAATTGCTGCTGCTCTTGCATTTATCGCCCAAGGGAATGAGCCATTACTATTATCTGAAAAAGAAAACAGCTTTAGCAAAGGTCAAAAGTCTGGTGAAGAAAAGATAATTCCTGTAGAGGCAAACTCGCTTAAAAATAACCCTCAAATCCCAATGCGCCGATATAAAGTCGAAGTTGGTAACAGTAACAACGTTAAACCTGGCAATATCCTTGGTGCTATTGCTAATGAAGCTGATATGGATAGTGCATTTATCGGCTCAATCCAAATATTTGACAACTTCTCAACGGTGGATTTACCTGATGACATGCCGAAAGAAACTTTCGAAGTGTTGAAAAAAACCATGGTTAACGGAAAGAGTCTTAGCATTACTGAGTTAACTGAAAAAAACAACAAAGCAACTGTTGGTGGCGGCGCTAGTCAAGGCGCTAGAAACTTTGGTCGTAAGAAGTTCTCTAAAGATTCTCGTAATGATAGTCGTGGCTCTAAAGGCGGTAGAAGAGGAGACGGCAAAGGTAGAGATGATAGAAAGCCTAAATTCTCACGTTCAAAACCTAAAAATAAGTCTTAAATTAAATTAACCCTTGCAAGAATCAAAATTACGTTAAAATACACGTGCTGGTTAAAGTATACAGCTACTATTTATATTGTTTGACTGATGGTTTCATCTTTTCTAAGTTATAAATGTGGTCTATGTTTTTCGGTATTTTTTTAAACTTAAAAGGAGACATTATGTCTACAACAGGAAAAGTAAAGTGGTTTGACGCTAAAAAAGGTTTTGGTTTTATTGAGCAAGAAAATGGTGACGATGTATTCGTTCACTTTCGTGCAATCCAAGGCGACGGTTACAAGCAATTAGAAGAAGGTCAAGAAGTAGAATTTGATCTAGAAGATGGTGCTAAAGGTCCTCAAGCGGCTAACGTACACCCACAATAGTTTTTAGCACCTCCTTAGTGAGGTCTTTAAATTATTGATAAAAGAACCCAGTTTAAACGCTGGGTTTTTTATTGCAAAAAATTCGTTAAAATAAGACTATGAAAACATTTTATTGGTACGACTTTGAGACTTTTGGCATTAGTCCAAAAATAGATAGAATCTCGCAATTTGCTGGCATCCGGACA
This sequence comes from Candidatus Thioglobus sp., assembly GCA_028228555.1. Taxonomy (NCBI): domain Bacteria; kingdom Pseudomonadati; phylum Pseudomonadota; class Gammaproteobacteria; family Pseudothioglobaceae (SeqCode); genus Candidatus Thioglobus; species Candidatus Thioglobus sp. The sequence goes on from JAOJBP010000001.1 coordinate 72,735, forward strand.
GATGAGAATCTTAATATACTTGATGAGCATATGTTTTATTGCAAACCCACTCATGATTGTCTTCCCTCGCCAGAAGCATGTGCAGTTACTGGTATTAGCCCGCAACTATGTGAGCAGAAAGGCATGATTGAGCATGAATTTATTAAAAAAATACATGAGCAAATTTCAACACCTAATACCTGCACTGCTGGCTATAACTCAATTCGGTTTGATGATGAGTTCACACGATATGCACTTTATCGTAACTTTCTAGACCCTTATGCTTGGCATTGGCAAAATGGCAATACGCGCTGGGATATCCTAGATGTGGTCCGCATGTGTTATGCACTTAAAAAAGATGCTAGTCTTAATTGGGTTTATGACGATAGTGGTAAACCAATTTTTAAATTAGACCGTCTTTCTCCTGCCAATGGCATAGAACATTCAAATGCTCACGATGCATTGGCTGATGTTCGGGCTACGATTGCTATCGCTAAAATTATTAAAGAATCTCAACCACAACTATTTGATTATGCCTTTAAACTGCGTGAGAAAAAATTTGTAGAATCTAAAATTAATCTATATGAGCCTATGTTGCATACTTCGGGCATGTATCCAGCTCAAAAATCATGCACTCGTCTATCGGTTGCCTTAGCCTATCATCCAGAATACAAAGATCGAGTAATTGTGTTTAATCTAGATCAAGATCCTTCAATTCTTTTAGAGTTAAATGTTGATGAGTTAAAAGTGCTGATGTTTACTAAGCAATCTGAATTGCCTGAAAATGTTGAACGCTTACAAATCAAAGACTTGATTTTTAACAAAAGCCCAATGTTTGTCCCTAATATTTACAAAATCGAACCAAAAGTGGTTAAACAACTTCAAATTGATATGAGTACTTGCTTAAAACATCTAGATTTTATAAAAGATAATCAGTTTGCTATAGAAAAAGTTATCCAAAATTTATATAAAAATGACCAGGGGTTTGAGCAAAGCAAGGACGCTGATCAATCTTTGTATGGTGGTTTCATGGATAATGCAGATAAGCGCATTGCTGATCAAATACAAACGTTAAATATAGGGGACTTAAAAGACTTTCATCCTAAATTTAAAGATGAAAAACTCTCTAACTTACTTATACATTTTAAAGCTAGAAACTACCCAGAGTCTTTAACAGAAGATGAAGCTGAAAACTGGTTTGAAACTGTACAGGGTAGAGTTCAGACAGGTGAAAATGGCTATCTCTCTGTTGATGATTATCTACAGCGTATCCATGTCATGCGTGAACAACATCCACAAAAGGAAACTCTTTGGCGCCAACTTGAAAGTTATGGCGAATCGTTTTTCTAATAACTAAATAGATTTCAGGTATAATCTTTTGCTATTAGGAAATTAAGCCAAAGAAGAAAATGAACGCTGAGACTCGTTTTGAAATGTTTGAAAGGTTACTGAAAAAGATACCTAATCCAACAACAGAATTAAACTACTCAACCCCGTTTGAGCTTTTAGTAGCTGTTACTTTATCGGCACAAGCAACGGATAAAAGTGTCAACAAAGTAACGGATAAATTATTTCCAATTGCTAATACACCGGAAGCTATTTTTGAGCTCGGTGAAGACACACTTAGAGAGACTATTAAAACAATCGGTCTATTTAATTCAAAAGCAAAACACATCATACAAGCTTGTAAAATTCTAATCGATAAGTACGACTCAAGTGTGCCTGAAACTCGTAAAGAATTAGAAGCATTACCAGGCGTAGGTCGCAAGACCGCAAATGTCGTCTTAAATACAGCATTTGGCCACCCTACCATTGCAGTTGACACACACATCTATCGTGTTGCTAACCGTACAGCAATTGCTAGCGGCAAAACAGTACTAGAAGTTGAGAAAAAATTGGTGAAATTTATTCCTGATGAGCATCGCGTTCCTGCTCATCACTTAATGATTCTTCATGGTCGTTACACTTGTAAGGCTAGATCGCCACTATGCACTGAATGCATTTTGCTTGATCTGTGTGAATATGAAGAAAAGAACCTATAGTTTAATTCGTGCTTTACACACAAGATAGATCAGAACAAAGAAAATTTCTATCTGCCGCCTGGCAAAAATTTTTAAATAAGCAGATCCTTGATCCGCTTGAAGATCAACTTACAAAAGTGATTGAAATTCATCCTGAATATCACAAGCTTATCCAAAATGTTGAATCGGACTATTTTCCAGAACAAGGCGAAGTAAACCCTTTTTTACACATTAATCTACATTTATCTTTACAGGAACAATTGTCGATTAACCAGCCACATGGCATTCAAGAAATTTATAAAAAAATACTTAGTAAGACTCAAGATGCTCATCAAACTGAGCATTTAATGATGGACTGTATTGCTGAAATGATTTTCTCGGCGCAAAAAAATAATACGCCTATGGATCATCAAGCTTATGTTGAATGCTTAAAATCTATTGCCTATTAAATTAATGTTAAATCTAAGCTAAGCTAAGCACTTATAAATATTTTAGCCTTTCCAGTTTACGAAGTTTGTAAGCAATTGCAAACCATCATGTTGTGACTTTTCAGGATGGAACTGTGCGGCGAATATATTATCTTTCGCAACAGCGCAAGTGAAATCTAGGCCATAACTAGTGGTGCCAGCTACTATTGAAGGATCAGCATGAGCAACATAATAACTATGCACGCTGTAGAAACGAGCATTATCGTCAATATTATGCCAAAGTGGGTGTTCAATCGACTGTTTAACGGTATTCCAACCCATATGTGGAATTTTAAGTTCACTGTTTGCAAACTTGACCACATCACCAGACATGATTGACAAGCCCTTTGTTCCACCATTCTCTTCAGAAGAATCAAACAACAATTGCAAACCTAGACAAATACCTAAAAATGGTTTTTCTTGAGCATTACGCTTAATAACATCTATTAGATTGTGATCATTCAATGCTTGCATACAAGCACCCATTGCTCCCTGACCAGGAAACACAATGCGATCTGCCTCATTAATTAAATCAGCATTATCTGTTAAGAAGACTCGATCATTAGGTGCTACATGCTCAATAGCTTTTTGCACACTACGCACATTGCCCATGCCGTAATCGACAATCGCAATACTTTGCGCTCCAATAGGAGCTCTCTTAGCTTGCATATTTATGAATGCACTACAAAGAGCCTTTAGTTGAAGGAATTATGCCCGCTTGACGTTCATCAGGCGTTACCGCCATTCTTAGCGCTCGTCCAAATGCCTTAAAGATAGTTTCAGCTTGGTGATGCGCATTCACACCTTTTAGATTATCAATGTGGATTGTCACCAATGCATGGTTAACAAATCCAGTGAAAAATTCTGAGAACAAATCAACATCAAATGTACCAATTAAAGCACGAGTAAAACGTACATTAAGCTCTAAACCAGGACGGCCAGATAGATCTAGCACGACACGAGACAAGGCCTCGTCTAATGGCACATATGAATGCCCATAACGAGTAAATCCTGTTTTATCACCCATGGCCTTAGAGAAGGCCTGGCCTAATGTAATACCAATATCTTCTACACTATGATGATCATCAATTTTCGTATCACCATCACACTTAATTGTTATATCCATCAGTCCATGGCGAGCTACTTGATCCAACATATGGTCTAAAAAAGCCACACCAGTATCAATATTTGCCTGGCCTGTTCCATACAAATTTAGCTCAACTAGAATATCAGTTTCATTGGTTTTTCTGGATACTTTAATCATTTTTTTATAGTTTATAAATACTCTTCAATTAAAATTTCAGCAATTTGAACGGAGTTCAGTGCTGCGCCTTTACGAATATTATCAGATACTACCCACAAGTTTAAACCTTTCTCATGAGAAATATCTTCACGAATACGGCTTACAAACGTATCGTCATGATTAGTCGCTTCAATAAATGGCGTTGCATAGCCGCCATCTTCGCGCTTATCCATCACTGTTACACCATTCGCTTCTGACAAAATCTTAGTCGCTTCCTTGACGGTAATTTTTTTCTTAGTTTCGATGTTAATCGCTTCAGAATGACCATAGATAACTGGCACACGCACGGCAGTTGGGTTAACTAAAATACTCTCATCCTCGAAGATTTTTTGAGTTTCCCACACCATCTTCATTTCTTCTTTTGTATAACCGTTATCTTGAAAAACATCGATATGAGGGATAACATTAAAAGCAATTTGCTTAGGATAGACTTCAACATCAACATCGGTATTGCCACCCAATAATTTAGTTGTTTGTTCAATTAGCTCAGAAATAGCCTCCTTGCCTGATCCAGATACTGCTTGATAAGTAGCGACATTAATACGCTCAATACCTACCGCATCATAAATCGGCTTTAATGCAACTAGCATTTGAATAGTTGAACAGTTTGGATTGGCAATAATATTGCGCTTTGTATAGTCTGCAATTGCATGAGGGTTAACCTCAGGCACCACTAAAGGAATATCTTTATCACGTCGAAAATGTGCCGTATTATCAATGACAATACAACCTGCTTCTGCCGCTATAGGTGCATATTTTTCTGAAATATTTCCACCGGCTGAGAATAGACCTATCTGAGCCTTAGAGAAGTCAAATGTATCTAGATCTTGAACCGTCCAACTTTTACCCTGGCAAAACACTTTTTTACCAGCAGAGTTTGCACTCGCTAATGGATATAAATTATCAATAGGAAAGTCACGCTGTTCTAAAATAGAAAGGATAGTTTCGCCCACAGCACCTGTTGCGCCAACAACAGCAACGTTAAATTTCTTGCTCATAAGTATTGGAATAAAATCAAAATTAAAGTCTGTATTATACTAGACTTTAATAAACATCGTAATGCTTGAAATAAGCACCACCTAGGTATTTATCTAAACAATATTATCAATATCAATATACTGATAATCCAATGAAAACTTCTGGCTTAGATGTTGGCAAAGTGCTTGCACGCCATAACGCTCTGTTGCGTGATGCCCTGCTGAAATAAAGGCAATATCATTTTCTTTGCATATGCAAGGAATTTGTTCTGAAACCTCACCAGTTATAAAACAATCTGCACCGACATCAATAGCATGCTCAATGTAGCTTTGTGCGCCGCCAGTGCACCAGGCAATTTTTTTGATTGGTTTATTTTTAGACCCAAATACCAGTGGAGTTCTCTGAGTAACACTTTGAACAGATTTTTCCACATCGGCCAAACTTAAATCGACCTGACCTTGCCAAACTAGCGTGTTGCCCACAGGTTGAGGATTTTGAATATTCAAACGCATGGCTAGTTGAATATTATTACCCACTAACGGATGAGCATCCAAGGGTAAATGATAAGCAAATAAGTTGATATTATTGTCTAATAATGCTTTGATTCTATTTTTTTTAATGCCAGTAATCACGGGGCTTTCATTTTTCCAAAAAAACCCATGATGGACAAATAGTGCATCAGCTTTTTCATCAATAGCACGTTCAATTAGGTCTTGATTAGCACTCACGCCAGCGATAATTTTACTCACATCTGACTTCCCTTCGATTTGCAATCCATTTGGGCAATAATCAGAGAATTTAATAACATTTAAATACTCATTCAAATAAGTTGCAAGTGTTTTATTGTTAATCATTATTGTTCATTTTCAAACTATAGAATTCTTTCACAATACTGATAAACTGCTTATTTTGGTTATTATCACCCACCGTCACTCTCAAGCAATTAGTTAATTTAGGTGCGCCACTTAAGTTTTTAATAAGTACGCCATTAGCTTTCAAATAGTCAAATAACTCTTGCGCTTTTGGCGCTTTAAATAAAATAAAATTGGCTTGTGACGGATATGCCAGAAGACCTTCAATTTGTTTTAGTGCGTCTGATAAGATTTGACGTTGCTCGATAATAATGGCTGCATTTTTATTAATCTCATCTTTCTCTTTTAATAAAAAATTAGCGCTCACTTGAGTAAGAATATTAATATTGTAAGGCAGTCGAAGCTTATCTAGCTCTGTGACTGTATCTTGAGAACCAATCAATAGTCCAAGACGCAATCCAGCAAAGCCAATTTTAGATACTGTGCGCAATACAACAAGGTTTGGATATTTCCCTATATCTGATATAAAGCTATCACCAGCATAGGCGTAATACGCCTCATCCAAAACTATCATAGCATCAGTCATATTGATAATCTTTTCAATAGCAACCCTATCAAATGTGTTACCTGTTGGATTGTTAGGGTAGGCAATAAAAATAAGCTTCGGCTTATGTTTGTTGATTGATTCTAGTGTATTGTCTAAATCAAGCTTATAGTCTTGAGTTAATGGCACACCTTGATAATTCAGACGAGTGAATTTAGCAATCATGTCATACATCACAAAACTTGGCTCAATACTCAAGATGGTGTCACCAGCATCACAAGCTAATGCTAACAATTGAATTAATTCATCAGACCCATTGCCTAATAAAACTCCAAAATCTTTAGGGATGTTCATTAAATCTCTAAGAGTTTGGTTTAACTCATCAGCACTTGGACTTGGGTAACGATTAAGCTGTGCATCGGCTAAATAGGTCAAATATTGACTGATAAGCTCATCAGGCAATGCAAAGGGTGACTCCATAGCATCAAGCTTTATAAGGCTGTCAGAACTTGGGACATGATAAGCGTTAATTTCTTGAATGTTGGCTCTTAGCCAATTGTGTATAAAACTCATGTTAAGGACTTATTCTATTTGGATGATATTGCATTTTACCTATTCGCTTGGCACTTAACAAAGTTTGATACGTATAGTCTAATGCTCTCTTAACAGCAACACTTACATCTAGTTTAGCAGCAATTAATACGCTAATCGCGCTGGCTAATGTACAGCCAGAACCATGGTATTCACCAGGCAGTTTATGGTATGAAAAACACTCATATAACGCACCTTGATGATATAGGCGATGTTCAATATTATTTTCAGATGAATCTGTGGTTGTTATTAAAACCCATTCACATGGTAGAGATTTAACAGCCTCTTGCTCAGATAAGTTAGGTGCCAATTTTTCCAATTCAGAAACATTGGGAGTTAAAAGAAAAACTTTAGGAAGTAGCTCTATTTTAAGAATGTCAATAGACTTCTGTACCAATAACTCATCATTAGTACTAGCTTTGATAATAGGATCAAGAATTACTGTATGGCTTTTAGTCAACCAGTTTGTTATAGCCTTTATTTGCTCAATAGAAGACAATAATCCAATTTTTACAACATCGATGTCAATATCTTCTGCTAAAGCATTTAACTGTTTAATAATTAACTGCGGATCAACTGGCCGTACTTCACTTACACGGTGCGTATTTTGAACAGTTAGTGATGTTACGATAGGTAATGGCGTTGCACCAAATTGATTAATTGTCTCAATATCTGCAGCAATTCCAGCCCCTCCACAAGGGTCTAAACCTGATAAAACTAAAACACGATCAAGCACAGATATTATTTGGACTCTTTTGCAATTAAATAATCGGCTACTTTAAACATCCTTAATTCACTACCTGCATGAGAAGCATCTGTCCAATATTTACCATTAATGATCAAAGCTGGAACACCAGAGGTTTGATATTTAACCGTATTAATTTTTGACTTATTCACCTTAACTTGCACTGAGAAAGATTTGAAAGCACCATTGGCTTTATCTGTATCAACACCCTGATCACCTAGCCACTCAACAAAGTCTTCTTGATCAGTAAAAGCCGTTTTTTGTAAGTGAATAGCGTCAAATAGCAAACCATGCAAACGATCAACTTCATTTAATTGTTCTAACACATAATAAAAAATAGCGCCATTAATCCAGCGGTCTGAAAAAACAGCAGGTTGGCGAATAAAAGCTGTATTACTAGGTAGTTTCTTAACCCAATTGCTCAATACAGGTTCTACATTAAAACAATGAGGGCAGTAATACCAAAATAATTCTCTCACTTCAACTTTGTCACCTGTTACTGTTTTAACAGGTTTATCGAGGGTTATATAATGCTCGCCCTCTATATACGATTCGGCAAAAATAGCCGTGGAAAAACTAAGTAAAAATACCGATAAAAGTAGTCTGATTTGTTGCATAAATTTCTCTATATTATGGAAGAATTTTGTCGATATTATACTGCGATAACTCAAATTGATTATCTGTTTGAAAGGACTGCCAAAGTTGTTGATAGGTTTGTTTTGTTAATGGGTGAATTTCACCACCACATAACTGTGCCAAAGGTGCCAATACAAAAGAATATTTTAAAATATCATCTCTAGGTAAGTTCATTTCTTGATTGACAATATCATCATAAGTCACTAAATCTAGATCAATCAATCGAGAAGAAAATTTAGGCTGAGAGCGGTCTCGACCGAATTTTTTTTCGATATCTTTTAACACTGCATTGACATCTTCAATATTGAGTTGAGTAGTTGCATTCATGCCAAGATTGTAAAAATTGTCCCCTTCAAACCCTTCAGCAGGAGACTCAAAAATATCGGAAATTTTAGTATTAGAAAAGTTTAGCCTTAAAAAATCAATGGCACCAGAAATATTAATCTCTCGATTCTGATTAGAGCCGATATTAATATGAATATTAGCCATTTTTACGTCTATTAATGACCACTCCAACACCTTGTGCACCAGTAACTGCTTTGCCTTTATTCAAAGTTAGCTTAACCTGCTCAACATTAAACTCACCTAAGATAATTTCACAAATTCTCTCAGCGAGCGTCTCTACTAATTGAAACTCGCTATTTTTTACAAAATTAATTAATCTCTTGGAAACAGCTTTGTAATCAAGAGTTTGATCAATATGATCAGTTTTACTAGCGGGGAAAATATCAAAACCCATTTCAATATCTAAGGTTATATCTTGGCGAATTTCACGCTCCCAATCGTAAATACCAATAACGCAATCGATTTTTAATCCTTGTATAAATACTATATCCATGCTTAAATTAATCTTTAAATAATAATATTGAAAATTATATGCTACCTCTGCTCATCATTTTTGCTTATCTAATCGCCTCAATTTCTATGGCTATTATTATCTGTAAAATTTTGGATTTACCTGATCCAAGAACCCAAGGCTCTAATAACCCCGGCGCTACAAATGTACTTAGAATTGGTGGCAAGAAAGCAGCTGCTGCAACACTTATTGGTGACGGATTAAAAGGCTTTATTCCAGTTGCTTTAGGACAATATCTAGGAATTGGTGATCAAGAGTTGGCATTGATTGCGCTAAGCGCTTTTTTAGGACATGTTTATCCTATATTTTTTGGCTTTAAAGGCGGCAAGGGCGTCGCTACCTTTATTGGCAGCTTGTTAGCGCTTAATTATTTTGCTGGCTTGGCGTTTATTGTCACTTGGCTATTTGTTGCCAAAGTACTCAAAATTTCATCGCTATCAGCGCTCATCGCTACCTTTTTAACACCTTTATTTTTCTACTTGATAACTAAAGAGCTAGGAGCGACTTACATACTCATACTGATTTGTATTTGGATTTTCTACACACATAGAAGTAATATCAAGCGCATGCTATCTGGAGAAGAAGGCTCAATCAAGTCTTAATATTAACGCCTTTTTTGAGTAGATAAAAAGCAACAATAGCGAGCATCATAATCATGGTTATTAATACTAACATTGACACTAAAAGATCTGTTGTTGAACTGCCCAAAAATCCCATTCTAAAGCTGTCTACCATATAGTATATTGGGTTAAATTTACTCAAGGTTTGCCAAAATTCTGGCAAAATTTCAACACTATAGAACATGCCACCTAAATAGGTCATTGGCATCAGAATAAAAGTTGGAACGATGGAGATATCATCAAATGACTTGGCAAAAACAGCGTTAATAAATCCTGCCAATGAAAACAAAATAGCCGTTAGTAAAAATGTCATCAATACAATCCAAATATTGTAGATCTGCAGCTCGACAAAAAGAGATACTGCAATAAAAACACCAAGCCCTACGACAAATCCACGGACTATCCCACCTGAGATATAACCTAGTAAGATGACCCAATAAGACACAGGCGAAATTAATAATTCTTCAATGCTATTATTAAATTTAGCCAAAAAGAATGAGGAAACTGTATTGGCATAAGAATTTTGAATAACCGTCATTAAAATAATACCTGGGATAATAAAATGTAAATAATCTACACCTTGCATATCACCAATACGTTCACCCATTAGGCCGCCAAAAATAAGCAAATAAAGAGAGGTGGTGATAACGGGAGGGAAAATAGTTTGCACCCAAATTCGGGTAAACCGTAATATTTCTTTAACAACAATCGTTTTATAAGCAATCCACATATTAACCAGCCTTTGATGTTAAGCGCAAAAATAAAGTTTCTAAGCGATTTTGTGCACTTCTAACATGTTCAATTTCAATTTTATTTTCACTTAAAGCAATCAATGCTTGGCTTATGTTTATATCATCCAAACTCACTTGTATTGAATAAGCATCTAAACGCTCAATTTTAAAATCAAGCATTGGCAAAGTATCTGGCAACGGCTCAATACTTTCTAAGATTAGCACTTGTTGAGAGACTCTAGCAAGAAGCTTTTTCATACTGGTCTGCTCAACAATTTTTCCTTTATCTACAATGGCAATATTGCGACATAAAGACTCGGCTTCTTCTAAGTAATGAGTGGTTAGAATAATAGTTATACCCTGGTTATTTAGTTCTCGTAAAAATTTCCACATTGAGCGGCGTATCTCAACATCAACGCCGGCACTAGGCTCATCTAGGATAAGTATTTTTGGTTGATGGATTAAAGCTCTTGCCAGCATTAAACGTCTCTTCATACCGCCAGATAAAGATTTCGCCATATCTAGACGTTTATCCCAAAGCTCCATTCGCTTTAATAAAATCTCAGCTTGAGCTTTAGCACTAGTGCGATCAATGCCATAATAACCAGCTTGATTGATTAAAATTTCTTCAACAGGCTCAAATGGATTAAAGTTAAACTCTTGTGGCATTAGGCCAATCATTCGTTTCACCTCATTAAGATGTTTGGACTGATCCTTGCCCAAAACTATAACTTCGCCCGAAGTCTTATTTAACAAAGAACAGATAATACCAATCATGGTAGTCTTTCCTGCTCCATTACTGCCCAATAATGCAAAAAAATCTCCCTGTTCCACACTCAAATTAACACTTGATAATGCCTTCATATTGTTGGCATAAGTTTTTGTTAAGTTAGAAATTGATAACGCTTGAGGCATGTAATATTAGTCCAATAAAAAAATACAAAAAATTCAATCTGATAATAATTAAAAGTATTTTAACATTCATTCCCTTTTACTTACCATTTTTGCGATAATTACCACCTTTAAAAGAGTGATTTAACCTACATTATGTCTGCGATAAAAAATATAGAATTACCTGATATTGGTGACTTTGAAGAAGTAGAAGTTATTGAGATTTTAGTGAGTGTTGGTGACAAAATCAATGCAGATGATAGCATAATAACTCTAGAAAGTGATAAAGCCTCAATGGAAATACCCACACCTAGTTCAGGCGTAGTGAGTAGTATCAATGTAAATATTGGTGACAAAATTAAACAAGGCGATGTCGTAGTTACGTTAGAAAGTGACAAAGAAGTTGAAAAAAACACTCAATTAGATACTAAAAAAGTAGAGATATCTGAGAGTGTATCATCCAAAATTGTTGCAGTAAATGTGCCTGATATTGGTGATTTTGATGAAGTAGAGGTGATTGAAATTTTAGTTGCTGCTGGCGATATAGTTTCTGCAGAAGATAGTATTATCACATTAGAAAGTGATAAGGCATCTATGGAAATACCGACGCCAGTTGCTGGCAAGATAATCGACATTAATGTTAATTTAGGTGATAAGCTAAAATTAGGTAGCCTTATTCTTAATATTGAAACTACCAGCATTGACCTAGTAGAATCTACTGAAAATTCAACGCCAGTAGCCGCTTCAAAACCAGCAAATACCTCAACTTCAAAGGCGCAATCTTTGGCTCTAGAAAAACCAACATTGGATCAATCAATTTCCACTTTGCCAGCCGGAGAGTCTCATGCCTCGCCCTCTATTCGAAAATTAGCTAGAGAGATCGGCGTTGATTTAAGTCGCGTATCTGGAACTGGTCAGAAAGGTAGAATTCTAGATCAAGATCTTAAGGCTCATGTTAAGCAAATTATCACTTCTGGTGGTGGCAGTTCACTACCGAAAACACCTGTAATTGACTTTTCAAAATTTGGTAAAACTGAAACATTGGCGTTATCCAGAATTACTAGACTTGCTGGCAAACATTTAACTGCTTGTTGGTTAAACATACCGCATGTAACTCAATTTGACGAAATTAATATTGATCAAATGGAGTCTTTTAGACAAGATCAAAAAGCGAAAGGCGTTAAGTTAACACCTTTAGTGTTTATTATGAAAGCTGTCATTCAAGCACTTAAAAATCATCCTCGTTTTAATGCCTCGTTAGATGAATCTGGTGAAAACCTCATTATTAAAAAATATTTTAATTTGGGAATTGCTATGGATACGCCAAATGGACTAGTTGTTCCTGTCATTAAAGATGTTGATAGAAAATCGCTAACTGAATTAGCAACAGAGCTAGCCCAAACTTCTGCTAAGGCGCGTGATGGAAAACTCAAACCTGGTGATATGCAAGGTGCGGGCTTTACAATTTCAAGCCTAGGTGGTATTGGTGGCACACAATTTACACCTATTGTAAATTCACCAGAAGTTGCTATTCTTGGGGTATCTCGCTCTCAAACTAAACCTATTTGGGATGGTAAAAATTTCGTCCCCGCTTTAATCTTACCGCTCGCTCTATCTTATGATCATCGTGTGATTGACGGGGCTCAAGGCGGTCGCTTTATGGCAGACTTAAATTCAATACTAAGTGATATTAGAGAAATTTTATTATGATTACTAAAACTCAAGTTGCTGTTATTGGATCAGGCCCGGGTGGCTATACTGCCGCATTTAGAGCTGCTGATCTTGGCAAAGAAGTGACCTTAATTGAGCGCTATGATTCGCTTGGTGGTGTTTGTTTAAATGTGGGTTGTATCCCTTCAAAAGCACTATTGCATACTGCACAAGTTATTAATGAAGCAGAAGAAGCATCACATTTAGGTGTTACTTTTAAAGAACCGGTCATTGACATTGATGGTGTGCGCAGCAGTAAGGATAGTATTGTTGGTAAATTAACAGGTGGTATCAAACTATTAGCCAAGGCAAGAAAAGTAAATGTCATTACTGGTTATGGAAAGTTTATCTCTAATAATCAAATTGCTATTGATAATAGTGATGAAGTGATTGAATTTGAACAATGTATTATTGCAGCAGGCTCTAGAGTTACTAAAATTCCAAGCTTTCCATTTGATGATCCGCGTGTTATGGACTCAACAGATGCACTAGAATTAAACGGAATACCAAAACGTTTGCTTATAGTTGGTGGAGGTATTATTGGTCTAGAAATGGCTACTATATATGAGGCTCTAGGTAGTGAAATCACGGTTGTAGAATTATCTGATCAGCTCATTGCTAGTGCAGATAAAGATATTATCAACCCACTATTCAAACGCATCAAAAAGCGTTATGCTAATATTTTTCTAAATACTAAGGTTACTAGCATAGAAGCTTTAGATGAAGGTATTAAAGTAGGGTTTGAGGGAAAAAAAGCGCCAGAATTTGACTCCTTTGATAAGGTGCTAGTCTCTATTGGTCGCTCTGCAAATGGTCACCTCATTGATGCGCAAAAAGCAGGTGTCGAGGTTAATGATTGGGGCTTTATCCCTGTCGATAAACAAATGAAGACCAATATTGACAATATTTATGCGATTGGCGATATTGTTGGCCAACCTATGTTGGCTCATAAAGCTGTTCATGAAGCTAAAGTTGCTGCGGAAGTAATTTGTGGACATAAATCTGGCTTTGATGCTCTTACCATTCCATCTGTTGCCTATACAGACCCTGAGGTAGCTTGGACTGGTAAAACAGAAAAAGAACTTAAAGCTGAAGGCGCAGACTATGAAAAAGGTATATTCCCTTGGGCGGCTAGTGGACGAAGCTTGAGTAATGGTAGAAGTGAAGGTGTCTCAAAAGCACTATTTGACAAAAAAACGGGGCGCATGTTAGGTATGGGAATTTGTGGCACCAATGCTGGTGAGCTTATTGCCGAGCCAACTCTTGCTATTGAGATGGGATGTAGCATGTCAGATATTGCACTTACTATTCACGCCCACCCAACCTTAAGTGAAACCACAGCTTTTGCTGTAGAAATGGCTGAAGGAACTATTACTGATCTATTACCACCTAAAAAACGATAAAAATTATGGATATCAAACAAGCTAGAAAAAATTCTATTGACAATCAAATTCGCCCTTGGGGTGGTCTAGATTATATTGCTAACAATGCTTTAAGATCTATCCCTAGAGAAAATTTTGTGCCTGATAATTATAAAAATCTTGCTTTTGCTGATATTGAAATTCCTTTAACCAATAAAGCAAAGATGCTCTCACCAAAAGTGGAGGGTCGTCTTCTTGATGCACTCAATATTAAAAAAAATGAAACTGTGTTAGAAGTTGGTACGGGTAGTGGATATTTAACGGCTGTTTTATCAAAATTATGCTACTCAGTGACTAGTATTGAAATTGATGAAACACTTAGTAATGATGCTCAAGAAAGAATAAAAGATCTTAATATCACCAATGTAACGCTAGAAACTAGGGACGCTTCAAAAGGCTGGAAAAAATCTAAAGAATTCTTTGATGTGGTTGTCATTGGCGCTTCTGTACCAAAAATTACTGGTCGATTTTTTCATTTACTAAATGTTGGTGGACGTGTTTTTGTAGTTGAGGGTTCTGGCAACGCCATGAGTGCCAAAATCATAACAAGACTTAGTGAACATAAATGGGAAACAAAATCTTTATTTGAAACTCAGTTAGATGTCATGCAAGGTTTAGAAGTATCTGCAAAATTTAAATTTTAATTGTCTCAGGAAAACTTATTAAATCATGAATGTATTTTTTAACTTTGTCCTAAAGAAATCTATTCTAGGCTTAACTCTATTGCTTTTCATAGTAGGGTTTTTTGTTTCTCAAATACCAAATTTTCAGCTGGATGCCTCCTCTGATTCTTTGGTGCTTGAGGGTGATGAAAATCTAGCTTTTTATCAAAGTGTGAAGAAAAATTATGGATCTGATGATTATCTTGTTATCTCTTATCAGGTAACTGGGGAGTTACTTAATCCACAACAATTAAGTCATTTATCTAAACTTAAAAAAGAACTATCAACCATTGAACAGATTAAGTCTGTCACCAGTATTTTAGATGTCCCTTTATTCCGCTCACCCCCTGTATCTTTAGCTGCCTTGGCGAATGAAAATATCACCATTGAAAATGGTAATGCTGACTTAGAGCTTGCAGCTAAAGAATTCAAAACCTCACCCTTATATGCTAATAACTTAGTGAGTAAAGATGGCAAAACAACCGCCATTCTGGTTACTTTAAAAAATAACCAAAGATTCCAAGAGCTTCGCGAAACGCGTGACCAAATGCGCGTTGAACGAATTAACAAAACACTTGATAAAGATGGCCTGTCTAAGCTAAAGAGTATAGAAAGACAAGTTATGCGTAATGCTAATATTCAGGGCGATATACAAGAAAAAACTATTGCAAAAATTCGTACTTATCTTGTCAAATATTCTGATCAAGCCAGCTTATTTTTAGGTGGCTTACCAATGATAACTACTGATATTATTGGCTATATTAGTAGCGATCTGATTGTTTTTAGTCTAGCAGTTATTGGGTTAATGACTATTATTTTGGCCGTTATCTTTAAAGGGTTACGCTGGGTAGTTATGCCGATTACAATTAGTATTGCTGGTGCCTTAATAATGACTGGTTTACTGGCATTTTTAGAGTGGAAAGTTACCGTTATTTCTAGCAATTTTGTTTCACTATTACTCGTTATGACGCTTTCAGTGATCATTCATCTTGTTGTTAGATATCGAGAATTGTCTCAACTCAATCCTGACCTTGATTCATCGCAAATCATCAAAGACACATTATCTCAAATGTTTATGCCTTGTCTGTTTACCACATTAACAACCTTTGCCGCATTTAGCTCACTATTAATCAGTGGTATTCGCCCTGTGATTGACTTTGGCTGGATGATGTCAATTGGTGTTACGATTGCACTAGTATTATCATTTTTGGCATTCCCAATGATTATGGCTCTTTTGCCAAAAGCTAAAATCGCGATACACAAAACAGAGTTTGGTTTCACTACTTCATTGGCTAAATTTGTCGAGCGCTTTGGTAATTATTTGTTAGTGGTTTTGGTTGTTTTAGTTATAGGCTCTGGCTTTGGTATTAATAAGCTTAGTGTTGAAAATAGGTTTATTGATTATTTTAAAGAGAGCACTGAAATCAACCAAGGGTTAACCTTAATTGACCAAGAATTAGGCGGGACAATTCCTTTAGAGATCATTTTTGAAGATTTGGCAGAAGACTACTGGTTTGATGAAGACTTGCGTGCAGAAGTGCATGAAATTCATAATTATCTTGATTCGCTAGATGAAACTGGAAAAGTACTTTCTATCGATACACTCATGAGTATCTTAACTGAGGCAAATGATGGGCAAGCTTTAAATGGATTTTTCTTAAACATTGTCCGTGGACAAATTCCAGATTCTGCCAAACAGTATGTATTAGACCCTTATATCTCAGAAGATAATGGTCAACTACGTATGGTTATTCGCATCCGTGAGTCTAACAAGGAGCTAGAACGTGGCAAGCTTATTGATAAAATTAATCACCATATCTCTAATGAATTAGGTTTCAAGCCTGGAAGTTTTCGCCTAAGCGGCATGTTGGTGCTCTACAATAACATGTTGCAAAGCTTATTTGACTCTCAAATCAAAACCATTGCCGTTGTATTTGGTATGATTTTTATTATGTTTTTGTTTATTTTTAAGTCAATTAGCTTATCTATTCTTGCATTGATTCCAAATACACTGCCCTCTTTATTTATTTTGGGAATTATGGGCTGGATGGGTATTCCATTAGATCTAATGACGATTACCATTTCAGCAATTGCTATTGGTATTGGTGTAGATAACGCCATCCATTACATTCATCGATTTAAGTCTGAATTCCAAAAAGATAGTGACTATACAAAAACTATGTATCGATCGCATGCCAGTATTGGCTTGGCCATGTTCTATACCTCGATCACCGTGGCACTTGGATTTCTAATCTTTGCTTTATCCAATTTCATTCCAAGTATTTATTTTGGTGTCTTTACAGCAATCGCGATGTTGAGCGCGTTACTAGCAAATTTAACACTCTTGCCAAAATTGATCTTAATGGTGAAACCAAAAATTTAAACCCCTTTCGTTAAAATGCCGAAGCAAGCAACATTCAACAATCCACATGAACAGCATCAATTTGATGTACTAATCATTGGTACAGGAAGTGCGGGGTTAATGAGTGCCCTACAACTTTCAAGACACTTATCTGTCGCACTAATCGCCAAAGATGAAGCTTTAGAAGGAAGCTCTTTTTATGCCCAAGGTGGCATTTCAGCTGTGCTAGATGCACACGATAATTTTGAAGCGCATGTTACGGATACACTTTCTTCTGCTGCTGGATTAGCTGATGAAGCAGCTGTAAAATTTATGGTTAAAAATGCGCCGGCTGCAATTTCTTCATTGGAATCCTCAGGCGTTCAATTTACCAAAGACAGTAACAATTATCATCTCACTACTGAGGGTGGTCATACCAATAGACGTGTGGTGCATGTTGCAGATAATACAGGGCAGTCTATTCAGGTAAATCTCTTAGATAATGTAAAGCAATGTAAAAATATCACTTTATTTGAAAACTATATTGCTATCGATTTACTCATCAAAGATAATCAGTGCTCTGGCGCCTATATTCTTAACAAAAGCACTCATCAAGTTGAGAGTTTTTTGGCTTATAAAACCATAATAGCTACAGGAGGCGCTTCCAAAGTTTATTTGTATACCTCCAATCCTGATACCTCAACCGGAGATGGTGTCGCTATGGCAAGTCGAGCAGGTTGTCATATCATGAATATGGAATTTGCCCAATTCCACCCTACTTGTCTGTATCACCCACATGCAAAATCATTTTTGATTTCAGAGGCCATTCGAGGAGAAGGCGGTAAGCTTCACTTGCCTAATGGTGAAACTTTTATGCACAAATATGATGAGCGTGGCGAACTTGCACCCAGAGATATCGTTGCAAGAGCGATCGATTCTGAAATGAAGTCTGGTGGCTTGGATTGTGTTTATTTAAACATCTCATTCAAAGGTGAAAACTGGATTAAAAAGCACTTTCCTACTATTTATAACAAGTGTCAAACATTTGGCATAGATATATCAAAAGCCTCTATACCTGTTGTTCCAGCAGCTCATTACACTTGTGGTGGTATCGATACTAATTTGAAAGGTTTAACCAATATTGGCAATCTATATGCAATTGGTGAAGTTGCTCATACGGGCGTTCATGGCGCTAATCGCATGGCGAGCAATTCACTCTTAGAGTGTATCGTATTTGCGAAATCTTGCGCTCAAGATATCAATCAAAAAGTATTAATACCATCATCTTCTAAATTTGACCCCTGGGATGCTTCTCGAGTGGCCCCCTCTAAAGAGAAGGTTGTTGTTACTCATTTATGGGACGAAGTTCGCTTAATTATGTGGAATTTTGTTGGCATTGTTCGCTCTGATAGACGTCTTAAATATGCCCAGCATCGACTTGAACAAATTGAAAAAGAAGTTGATGAATATTACAGCTTATACCTTATTTCTAGTGATTTAGTTGAGCTCAGAAACTTAGTAAGAACTGCCCAAATTATTATTAAATCTGCACTTTCCAGAAAAGAGAGTCGAGGACTGCACTTCAACGAAGATCATCCTAATCAATCTGACAGTATAAAAAACACTATAATATAATCATGTTACTCCCTATTCTACATTACCCAGATAAGCGCCTAAGAACGAAAGCTGCGCCTATTGAAAAAGTTGATGACACTATTCGTTCATTAGTTAAAGATATGTTTAGCACTATGTATGATGCTCCTGGAATTGGCCTGGCAGCAACTCAAGTCAACCATCATGTTCGACTAATCGTCATAGACACTTCAGAAGATAAGACACAGCCTTTATGCCTTATTAATCCAGAGATTATTGAAAAAGATGGAGAGATCGAATGGGATGAGGGTTGTCTATCAGTCCCTGATTACTACGAATGTGTAACACGTGCAAATCATATTAAAGTGAGAGCACTAAATGAGCAAGGTGTGATGTTTGAACTAGAAGCTCAAGATATTTTAGGTGTTTGCATTCAACATGAAATAGATCATTTAGATGGTATTTTATTTGTAGATCACCTCTCCAAACTCAAGCAAAGACGTCTGCTTGAAAAAACCAAAAAAGCTCAAAAGTAAATCACTTGTGTCAATTCAAATTGGTCCTTATAAGCTTGATTCAATAGCATTATTAGCGCCTATGGCTGGCACTAGCGACAAACCTTTTAGAATGTTATGTAAATCCTTAGGCGCAGGGCTCACCACCTCAGAAATGGTCGTCATACAAGAGCATTTACTTAAAACTAATAAAACTAAATATCGCCTAGATTTTAAAGGTGAAAAAGAACCAATTAGCATTCAAATAGCGGGATCAGAAGCGCAAGAATTAGCGCATGCTGCACAAAGAGCGGTTGATTTTGGTGCAGATATTATTGATATTAATATGGGCTGTCCTGCTAAAAAAGTCTGTAATAAAGCCTCCGGATCTGCCTTAATGCAAGATGAAATACTTGTTAAAGATATCCTTGAATCAGTCGTATCGGCAGTAGATATCCCCGTGACCTTAAAAATGCGAGCAGGTTGGGATACTGATAACAAAAATGCCCCAACCATTGCCCAAATTGCAGAACAAGCGGGCATTCAAATGCTAAGTGTGCACGGCCGCACTAAAGCAGATAAATATAATGGTATGGCAGAATATGACACCATTAAGTCTGTTGTTGATCAAGTTAAAATACCTGTCATTGCTAATGGGGACATTATCAGTGCTGAAAAAGCACAACAAGTATTAGATTACACGAATGCTTCAGGTGTTATGATTGGAAGAGCAGCTCAAGGCAACCCTTGGATATTTTCTGAGATCAACTACTATCTTAACACCCAGAAAAAATTCAATCCAATCCCACTTGAAGAGCAAAAATCTACTATACTTAAGCATATTCATCAGATTTATGCTTTTTATGGTGATTTTTTGGGATTGAGGCTCGCCAGAAAGCACATTCTTTGGTATGCTACGCACCTTGATAAAAACCACATGCAGAAATTTTGGCAAACGATTAACAAAGTCACTGATCGTGAGCAACAATTCAAACTTTTTGAGAACTACTTAAACCAATTATGAGCTCTACAGATTTACCAGCCTGCATCAATGCAAAATTAACTCGCTACTTCGAGCAACTTGATGGTGAGCAAGCATCTGGCGTTCATAAAATGGTTATGAATGAAGTGGAGCCTGTCGTTATAAAATTTATTTTAGAGTTAGTCAACAATAACCAGAGTGAAGCTTCTCGCATATTAGGCGTTAATCGTGGCACACTTAAGAAAAAAATCGAATTCTATAAGCTCTAAAACTCTATAATAACCTTTGTAACTTAACTCCCATATCTCAAAGGAAAAAAATGTCTATACAACGCGCTTTAATTAGTGTTTCAGATAAAACTGGTATTCTTGAACTTGCTCAAGTATTGGTCAGTAAGAATATTGAAATTCTCTCAACAGGTGGTACTGCTAAATTATTGGCTGAACAAGGTATTCCTGTCATAGAAGTATCTGACTATACTGGTTTTCCAGAGATGATGGCAGGACGTGTAAAAACTCTTAATCCAAAAATTCATGGCGGCATCTTAGCGCGTCGAGGCCTTGATGAAGAAGTAATGACACAGAATGATATCAATCCAATTGATTTAGTGGTTGTTAACCTCTACCCTTTTCAAGCAACGATTGCCAATCCAGACTGCAAATTAGAAGATGCGATTGAAAATATTGACATCGGTGGTCCAGCGATGTTGCGCTCTAGTGCAAAAAATCATGCATCTGTAACGGTCGTTGTTGATGCTTCAGATTATCAAACTGTCATGGATGAAATTACTGCCAATGGCAACACAACCCTTAAAACTAGAACCAAACTAGCGCTTAAAACTTTTGAGCATACTGCACAATATGACGGTGCTATCGCTAACTATCTTGGCAAAGAGCAAGATGGGTTTTCAAATACAATTAATCTGCAATTTCACAAAACTCAATCTATGCGCTATGGTGAAAACCCGCATCAAAATGCCGCTTTCTATGTAGAGCAAAATATTACTGAAGCCTGTGTTGCATCAAGCACACAATTTCAAGGTAAAGAAATGTCATTCAATAACATGGCTGATGCAGATGCAGCGCTAGAATGTGTTCGTAGTTTTAATGCACCAGCCTGTGTTATTGTCAAACATGCAAACCCTTGTGGTGTTGCACTTAGAGACAATATTCATGAGGCTTATTTAGATGCCTTTAAAACAGACCCTACCTCTGCTTTTGGTGGCATTATTGCTTTTAATCGCCCATTGGATAAGGCCACTGCGCAAGATATTATTGAGAAGCAATTTGTTGAAGTTATTATTGCACCGAGTGTTGATGACGATGCTAAAGATATCCTATCAGCCAAACAAAATATACGTGCATTAGAGTGTGGGGATTTGTCCAGTGCGCAACCATCACTTGACTATAAGCGAGTTACCAGTGGTCTATTAGTGCAAGACAAGGATCTTGGTGTTATCACTGAGAATGATATTAAATGTGTCAGTGAATTAGCGCCTACAGCCGGTCAAATTAAAGATTTACTATTCGCTTGGAAAGTCGCTAAAACCGTTAAATCAAATGCCATTGTTTATGTCAAAAATGAAATGACAATTGGTGTCGGTGCAGGACAAATGTCTCGCGTTTACTCGGCAAAAATTGCAGGTATTAAAGCATCGGATGAAGGCTTAGTGGTCGAGGGCTCTGTCATGGCATCAGATGCCTTCTTCCCATTCAGAGATGGCATTGATGCAGCGGCACAAGCAGGTATTAAGGCAATTATCCAACCTGGTGGCTCAATGCGAGATGATGAAGTCATTACAGCGGCAAATGAACACGGCATAGCCATGGTATTTACCGGCATGCGCCATTTCAAACACTAAATTCTAGAGACTTTTTTTATCCGTATGTTTATTATAAGAAAAGCCTTGCTCGGTCATTTATAATCTATAAAATCCCATCACTCGTTTTTCTTATACCTTAATCTGAATAAAAATTACCACCTATAATGCCCGATTATTTCTAAATCAGTAAGAATTTACTCTACAGAAATCTTAACCTCTACACCATCAAGAAAAGCGTTGTAATAACCATCATCATCATGCATATGCTTCTCTAAGGCAAGCTGGTCTGTCAATTTAAGGCTAACATCCATTGATGATGTCGTTGGACTAATTGTCAATGGGTTGGCAAAGGTTTGAATAATAAGCTGTCTTGTTGCGTTGGTACCACCAAGACCATTACCTCCACTTTCATGAGTTGATTCGTTCAACATGCCACAAACTACAACACCATTACCGGAAGAAGTTGTATAGTCCATATAATCAGAATTACCACCTGTCCTACTAACTACGCCGCCACTAATTGAACACTCTGAATCATCCCAATACGCACCCTCATCTTCCGTAAATTTACCAGCTGTTAATGTGTTAGCACCACATTCATAAAAACCACCACCAGCAGTTCCGCCAATATCATCCACATTACCACTTACAGCTCTACTAACGCATGTCTTTCCTTCAGTCGCAGTGCCTGCATCACTCCAGCCATCTTGCACTGTTGTGAAATTCACTGTGTGTTTATAGCCAATCGTTGTTCCTAAAAGCAGCACTGCTGCCGGATAACTGCCTTCTGTTAGTGTTATGTTGTCAACCATATTAAACGCTTGGCCTTTTTCAATTTCCACCTCTGTTGCCGTTGTCTGATTAAATAAAAATGTGCATTCTGTTAAATAGTTTTCGTAAGTTGGCACTGAAGAGCATAGCCCCACCCTGTAAACCGGAAGGTAAGCATAATCTGGTGTTACAGAACACCCTTTTTCATTACCAGCTTCAAAGGTGTTTACATCATCAGTAACTTCACCATTAGCATTAATTGTGCACGCTGCAGCATATATATTGGCTGAGCCAAAAATAAAAAATAATGAGAATATAGTTTTTAACATATTTTTAGTATCCACTTGCTGTCACTCCTAATTTAACTGATTTTTTCATAATACGATTTTCACGCTTAACTGGCTTGTATATCGCTTTTCTGATATTTTGTAATTTGGTTGTAAACTCACCGTCTTGCATTGTTTTATTTACTTGTTGCTTGCCAATAGGAATTACATAACTTAAAGATGAAACAGTTTTGTCTGTATTACTGTTTTGCTTTTGTAAAGCCACTGATAAGTGTAAATTAGGAATAGGCTCTGCCTTCAGACCCCATTGCTTGGTTTTAACTTCATATCCAACACCATCTTCCCATTTGCCCTTGTTATAAAAGACAGATGAAGAGTATAGGTATGGCAGGTTGTATCTTATATCAAAATCATGTCCATCTAATGCAGTTTCATCAATGGTCTTATAATTTTTAAGTTTACTAAGTGCCTTGTATTTATTAAAACGCACTTCACCAACTGAAGTAATATATTCAAGACCAAGACCTACTCTGTCGTGATTTGAATCTAATTCATAATCATAAAATATGTTTCCACCATATATAACGGTTTCATCATCGTTAATTTCTCTCGCACCAAGACCAAGGTTAATTGTTCTTCTATCGTTATAGTCAACTAAAGAAGTTTGATTGAATATAAATGTATTGTCATTTTCATGAAGACGATACACACCAACTGCCTCTATTTTATTTTTAGTAGTTGAACCACCTAAATCAAATATGTCTTGACCAACTGAAATCTCAAGGTGAGTAAAGTCTGTCTGCCTAACAATGTCTTTTTCTAAATCATTAACAGCTTGATCTTTTGCCTTGTTAAATGTATTAGTAACATAGTTTTTAGTTTTTTCAGCTATATTATCGGGTGTAATTGACTCTGAATGAGTATTCAAACTTAACAACAGCACTGATGTTGAAACAACTTTAACAATAGAAGTATTCAAATCCATATTAATATTTTATGTTTTAAAAAAAGTGTAATATTATATATAATAAATAAAAAATTATTATAGAATTTTTAAAAAGTTGCGTCCAGGGATAATGTAAACACCTTTGGCTTTGAGGTTTTGATACAATTCTTCTGAGGATATTTTTAAGGTTGGAAACCATATCCACATAAAAAAAGCGCCTTCGAGTTTGTGCAATTTGGCGTTGCTATTGCCAAATATTTCATTGAATAACTGTACGGCAATATCGACTTTGGCTTGATAGTAAGGCTTGATAATAGTATTTGTCAGCGGGATTAATTGTTTTTCACGACTATGGTTAGCCTTGCCCGGATCATCCATCAACTGCGCTATACCCGAATAACAGGTAAATTTTTGACCAAATTTTGAATACATGCTTTTTATTAGAATAATAAAGAGGCTGTC
The DNA here is from genome assembly GCA_028228555.1 of Candidatus Thioglobus sp. Classification (NCBI taxonomy): domain Bacteria; kingdom Pseudomonadati; phylum Pseudomonadota; class Gammaproteobacteria; family Pseudothioglobaceae (SeqCode); genus Candidatus Thioglobus; species Candidatus Thioglobus sp. The sequence continues at coordinate 97,400 of JAOJBP010000001.1, forward strand.
GAATTGTATAACTTTGCTAAAGGGTTAATTTGTTTTATAGGTCTGAGCAATCGACTAAAATAAACAAACAATAACAAAAAAATAGATTATGGCAACACAAACAATGAATGTTTTCCCAATGATCCATTCGATCACCATCGATAAAGAAAATGATTTAGTGACTGAACTGGTTCAAGACCTTCATGATGCAGATGGCGTTAGGGCTAATCTATTAGCCGCTGTCGCTGAAGTTAAGATGTATGAAAGTATTAATTATTACCCATTAAAAAAGCCTGAATTTATCGAGGATGTCATGGGTAGTTTTGCTCAAATGGGTCTTAGTCGATATATTACTATCTCAGATAATACATATCATGAGATCAATGGCTATCGTGGCTGTACGCGTGTGTGGGAGCTCCCAGTAGTCCTTAGAGATCAGGTTGAGAAAGCACTGGTTGGTTATGAAGTTGAGTACGACTCCGAAACTTGGGAAATTTTAAATATTACTGATACTAAAGAGTAAGTTTTAAGACAAAATCCTAACCCTAAAAGTTTTACCTTTTAATTTATCATTTTGAATCTTCAAAAGCGCAGCTTTGACCAGGCCAGACTCCACAGCTACGTAAGACCAATTACTGGAAACTGTAATTTTTCCAATGGCAGTACCTGGAATGCCATCTTTACCCGTTAGACCACCGACAATATCACCAGGACGAAGCTTTTGCTTTTTTCCGCCATCAATTTTAAGTGTTGTCATTTCTGGTCTTTTAATGGGCTTATCAAGATATGAATCACTTGGTAGTTCATCAGCAGTTACATCAATCTCTAATGCATCCAACTTTCTTGTTTCTCTATCATTAAAAAAGGTTGCCGCAATACCACTTCGACCCGCTCTACCCGTTCGACCAATTCTATGAACATGTACTTCAGGATCGTGTGCGACATTAAAGTTCACGACCAAATCAAGCGCATCAATATCTAATCCACGCGCTGCAACATCAGTCGCCACTAAAACAGAAACACTTTTATTAGAAAATCGAATTAACGCCTGATCGCGTTCTCGTTGCTCCAAATCACCATGAATGGCTAGCGCATAAAACCCATAATGTACAAGTTCGTCCGCCACATCTTGAGTGTCTAATTTGGTATTACAAAAAACCAGCGTTGATTCTGACTTATGCTTGGCCAACAATATACGCAAAGCATTCATGCGCTCATCATCAGTGTTGATTTGATAAAAATATTGCTTAATCGTTGATTCTTCATCAGTCGAAGGTGCGTTGACGACAACAGGATTATTCATAACTCGCATGGCAATATCTTCAATTTCTTGCGGGTAAGTAGCACTGAATAGCAATGTTTGACGATTATCAGGAATTTTTTCTACAATATCATCAATCGCATCTTGAAACCCCATATCCAGCATGCGATCTGCTTCATCAAGTACCAACATCTCAACATGGTCTAGCTTTAAAGTTTTCTTACGTAAGTGCTCCTCAATACGACCTGGGGTGCCGACAACAATATGCGCTCCATGCTCTAGGGAGGCAATCTGAGGCCCAAACGGTGCACCGCCACAGAGTGTTAAAATTTTGATATTATGAATAGCCCTAGCTAGGTTACGAATTTCTACAGAGACTTGGTCAGCTAACTCTCGAGTCGGGCATAAAACAATCGATTGGACCTTGTAAGATTTAACATTAAGCTTATGTAGTAAGCCCAAACCAAAAGCAGCTGTTTTTCCAGATCCAGTCTTACCTTGGCCAATCACATCTTTACCATCAAGGATCGCTGGCAAGCTTAATGCTTGAATAGGTGTCATAGACTCATAGCCCAAGCTACCTAAGTTTTTTAATAGACCAGGATGTAGTTTTAATGAAGAAAAGTCGGATGTGCTCACAATGATAATACCAAAATAAATATGGATTGAATTTTACACACTAAACCGACGTTAAAGGTACGCTCACTAAATCCCAAAAGCTTTTTTAATACCGTCAAGAATCATATCAACAGCAATAATAGTGAGCAAAATTCCCATTAATCGCTCAATAGCTGCGAAAGCTTTATGACTAATATGACGGCTAAATTTTTCAGAAAAAATCAAAATTAACCCCACCAAACTCCAAGCCACTACTAATGCAATTCCCCAATCTACCCATCGATTAGGATCGTTTGCCATAATTAATATCACCGCTGCAATAGCTGAAGGACCTGCAATTAATGGTATGGCTAATGGCACCACTAAAGGCTCACCCTTAGGCGTATTGGTAAAAATATCTTCAGAGCCAGAAAAAATCATTTTTAAAGAGATTAAAAACAATACCACACCGCCTGCGACACCTAATGAAGATTCAGATATCTGTAATAATTGTAAAATATATTGACCTGAAAACATAAATAGCAACAAAACAAACAAAGCTATTAACAACTCTCGAATAATAATAATTCGACGTCTTTGGGCTGGAATATTTTTTAGCAGAGCTAGAAAAATAGGAACGTTAGCAAAAGGATCCATGATTAGGAACAACAAAAAAATAGCGGAAGTAATGGTCATAGGATCTCCCTAGAGTAAATCGTTATGATATTGGCAGTAATCACAACAGTAAATGTTGTTTGATAAAATCTAAATTTGAACCTTGTTAAAAATTTTGCGTCATGAGCGGCATCTACTTTTTAATTAAGACTCAACTGATTAATATTACACCTGTTAACGCCGAGTATACGGCTTTATTTGTACAAAAAAGTTTGATATATGAAACGCAACAGGTGATAATAATAAGTGTCTATTGTGTTCGTGGTTGGCCTTATTCCCCTGAGCCGATAAATTAATAACTAAGGATATGAGATAGATTACTATTGTGCAAGCCCGCCTTGAAGTGGGAAGCCTGCGGTAATCTTCGAATTTCCGCCTTGAACCTTACTGGTTCAGGTTTAGGTCTCACGACACAATAGATTTTAACTTCTTCGGCTATAATGCAAATATGAAAGCACTTCGCCAACTTCTTCGACAAAAAAGACTCAACATCAATTCATCCGATCGCCTCAAATTTGCCAAACAATTATTATCTCAAGCTCAAAATATCGCAAATTTTACGAATGGTCAAAAAATTGCCATTTATTTACCTAATAATGGCGAAATTGACACTAAATACCTACAAGAATTCCTTAAAAATCAAGAAATTAGCACTTATTTGCCGGTATTAGACGGTAAAAGTCTTAACTTTGCAAAGATTGGTGAAAATTTCAGAAATAATCAATATGGCATCCTGGAGCCAATTTCTACTGAAATTATTAGTGCGGAGCAGCTTGATATCTTATTTATGCCATTAGTGGGTTTTGATAAAAATAAAAATCGTATTGGTATGGGTGGTGGATATTATGATCGCACGCTATTCTTTAAAAAGCAACAAAAAATGGTTAAAAAACCCATGCTTATCGGCTTAGCTTTTGATTGCCAGCAAGTAGAAAAGTTAGATGTACAAGATTGGGATGTGCCACTGGACACCATCATCACTCCTAGTCAAATTCTCTAAGAATTACCCAGTGCGTGTTTTTGTAAGAATGATTTAAGCATAGGGTTTTCATTAATAATATTCATACCAAAGCCTCGTAGCCATCTTAATGGCTCGTTGTTTTCTTTGTAGATCCAGTTTAGCCCTGTCATGGTTTTTGCCATAAGCTCATTATCTAATCTGCGCGCTCTGGCGTACTTTCTTAATGTTAAATAATTGCCTAAATTCTTATTATTACCTTCTAATTGTTTTGATAATTCTCTAACATCTGAAAAACCAAGATTAATACCTTGTCCAGCGAGTGGATGGATATTATGCGCTGCATCACCAATGAGTGCCAAGCTTTCTTTTACATACTCGTTAGCACTTCGCTCAATCAATGGGAAAGACTGAATATCGCTAAGCACTTCAAACTCTCCAAAACGATATTCCACTGCCGCTGATAATCGCTTGGCAAATGCTGGCTTATCTAGGGCCATTAATTCGTCAGCTAAATCATTGTCTGCTGACCAAACTATAGAAGCTTGGTTTTCGCCTAATGGCAAGAGTGCTACGATACTATCTGATAAGAATCGCTGCCAAGTTGTATTATTAAAACTTTGCGTTGATTTAACATTGCAAATAATGGCTTTTTGCTGATAATTATTTTCACTAAAACTAATATTGGCCAAATTGCGAATGTTAGATCGAGCGCCATCTGCTCCAATAAGCAACTGACAGTTTAGGGATTGCTTATTATTTAACTGAAGCTGATAGCCTGCTGTCGTTTTTTCTATACTCTCTAGCTTGGTACCAATAAATTCAATATCGGTTTTTTCCAATGCTCCAAACAATGCAGACTGAATGGCATCATTCTCAATAATATAACCTAAATGAGGTATGTTTTCATCATGAGCGTGAAAATCTAACGCTCCATGTGAGTTTTGGTCCCATACTTGGGTATGAGAAAATGCATGTTTACGTTTAATGAAATCCCAAGCATTGATGTCTTTTAACAATTGCTCAGAGCTTGGAGTGATTGCGCTTACACGCGAATGAAATTCTTTATTTAGTGTTGGGTTTGGGTTATTGGGCTCAATGATGGCAATTTTATAATCAGTTTTAGCCATCGATAAAGCAAAGGCCTGGCCTGCCATACCGCCACCAACAATAATAATGTCGTATGTCACTCAGTATCCCCAGCTATTGTCATTTGATTAATCAATACAGACCCAACTTTGATATTACCTCGATAATCCACATCTGTGCCCACGTGCTCAATACCCAGCAACATGTCTTTCAGATTTCCCGCAATAGTGATGCCGGATACTGGATATTGTATTTCACCATTTTCAACCCAAAAACCTGTTGCTCCGCGAGAATAGTCACCCGTCGTTCCATTCACGCCTTGACCCATCAGCTCTGTTACCACTAAACCTTTATTCATGAGTTTGATCATGTCATCTAAGTCGCCAGTAAACTGATGTTCAATAATTAAATTATTAACACCGCCAGAGTTGGCCGTTGTTTTTAAACCTAGCTGATTAGCTGAATATTGACTAAGCACATAGCTTTTAACTTGGCCATTTTCAACAAAGTATTGCTGACGCTTTAAGACGCCATCACGATCAAAAGCTTTGGCGCCAATCGTTTTTTTAGAAAATGGTTTTTCTAGGATAGAAATACTTTCAGGCAAAATTAACTTATCAATACTGTCTAATAAAAAAGTAGCTTTTTTATACTGGCTCGCGCCGCTTAATGCGCCAATTAACTTTGAAAAAAGTCCACTTGAAACCCTTGGGGAAAATATTACTGGACATTTTTGCGATGCTAAAGATCTAGCACCTAACTTACTAATAGCAAGCTTTGCAACACGATCTCCCACCCATTCTGGCGCTTGTAAATCTTGTGCATCCAAAGCTACTGTATACTCATAAGCCGTCTGCATATCTTTATCTTGTTTGGCAATAACGCTACAATTAAGTGAATGTCTGGCGCCTTTTTGAACGCTCATCATGCCGTTAGAATTGGCATACAAGCCCTCACCTTGATAACTAGACACCTCGGCACCATCAGAATTATCAATAGCACCGTGTTCTAGTGCTTGCGCTTCGCAACGAGTCGCTAAATCAATGCTATGACTCGGGTCTAATTCCCAAGGATGGTACATGTCAAGATCAGGCACATCAAAAGCCATTAACTCTTTTGGCGCTAAACCACTGAATGGATCATTCTGAGTATATTTTGCAATAAGACAAGCAGATTCAACAGCTTTTAGAATACCGCCTTCACTTAGATCAACACTTGAAGTATGGCCTTTAGCTTGGCCCAGATAAACATTAATATCAAGTGATTTATCAAGATGATACTCTAAGGTTTCAACTTTACCTAAACGCACCGCAGTAGAAACTCCTGAACTTGCGCTTAAAGAAATTTCATAGCCACTCACCTTGTGGCGCTTGAGCGCTTGAATGACTTGTTGTGCTGTTTGCTCTAATGATATCATGGGCTAGGTCAGGTAGTCTAAATCAGTTGGTTTTTTGAATATATTTATATTTTTGGGATTATGTGTATTAGGCATAGAGTTATTAATATGATTTTTTAATTCATCCGATTTCATTATATGTTCGCTAAAATTATTATGTCCATGTAGATTTGCAGTGATCATAGTGCTAATCGGCATCCATAAAGCAGAGATACCCAGGCCAATAATCATCACCCCTGAAGTTTTTCTTACCCACGGCTTTTGAATCAAATTCATTAATTGGTTAGACAAACTGGCCATTATTAACAAGCTCGGCAATGTACCTAAACCAAAGGCCAACATGATCAGCCCACCTTGTGCAGCTGAGCCAGATATAATAGCAAAACTTAAGGCGCTATAAACCAAACCACAAGGGATTCCACCCCATAACAGACCTGTAAAAAAAGCACCTTTTAAATCTTTAATAGGTAAAAATCGCTTAGACAATGGCTGTAGAATTGCCCAAAATTTAGCACCTATATTTTCTATAAATTGAATGCCTGATGACCAGTTTGCGATATACAAGCCAACCATAATCATCAACACGCCTGAGAAAATTCTTAGCGCCTTATCAAACAGGTTCATTTGCAATGTTTGCGACAATATAGCACCCAACATACCAAATATAAGACCTATTAGGATGTAGCTTAGAATTCGACCAATATTATAGTTAAGATGAAAAAGGGCAACTTTTTTAGGATTTGATTTGATTTCTGGATCAAGTCCCGCTGTAAGCATAGCAACCACACCACCGCACATGCCCAGACAGTGTACGCCACCTAGCAAACCCATTAAAAATACACTGATCAGAATATCCATCAGTCCTTGTTTTGAATAGTTAAACGCTCCACTTCAAGCAAATGAATGCGACGAGAATCTGTCTTTAAAACTTTAAATTTAAAGCCCTGTAATCTAATTTCATCCATTTGCTCAGGCAAACGCGTGAATCCTGCAATAACAACTCCGGCAACTGTATCAATATTTTCAGCCGATAGTCGAACATCAAAAAATTCTTCGAATTCTTCAATAGCTGTATTGGCTTTTAATAAAAAGCGCCCATCACCAAAATCGATAATATTATCTTCTTCAAAATCGTGCTCATCTTCAATTTCACCAACAATTTGCTCCAATACATCCTCTAATGTTACTAAGCCTGCGATTTCACCGTATTCGTCCATCACAATAGCTATGTGTGATTTTTTTTGCTGAAAAATTCTCAGTAAGGCGCCTAAAGTTTTACTTTCAGGCACCAAGATCGCACTACGTAAATACTCTTTGTAGTTAAACTCACTGAGCTTATCGCCTGCTAAATAGCTTAACAAGTCTTTGGCTAAAATGACGCCTTGAATTTTATGGCGCTTTGAATCAATAATTGGAAAACGCGAGTGGGCCGACTTAATCATGATGTCAAGCAACCCTTTGGTGTCAGTATTGTGCTCAATGGTTACCATTTTTGATTTTGGGACCATGACATCACGCACTTCCATATTTTCTAGCTGCATCGTGCCTTCGATGATACTGCGACTATGGGAATCAATAATATGACTCTCTTCGGCTTCTTTTAGAGCTTGTACAAGCTCTTCACTTGAAGCAAGAGGTGCGTGAAAAAATTTCTTGTTTAGTCTTTGTAAAAAAGACTGTGTCGACGGAGGCTGTTCTTCGTTCATTTACTTTTATTTAGATTAAAGGACTATTTTACCAAAAATTAGGATTTTTTGCCACTACGCATTTTCTTACCCTGAGCTGCGCGTTCTTTTCGCACCTCTTTAGGATCAGCAATTAATGGTCTATATATTTCAACTCGATCTTTTTCACGTAAGATGGTATCCAATTTGACAATTTTCCCAAAAATACCAGTCTTATTTCGAGTTAAATTTATTTGAGGATAAGTCTCTAATATGCCTGACAATTCTATCGCCTGTTTAAGTGTTGTATCGGCATCAACCTCTAAGTCAAGCAATGTTTGCTTGTCTTCTAGCGCATAGGCAACCTCAATATGCATTAGCTTTTTTGGTCACACAAAAGTTGTGCTTTGGCAAAATCTAGTGTGCCTTCATAAATAGCACGACCCGTAATAGCGCCACTAATACCATGGTGCGCTTCTACTAGTAAATTGCTAATATCAGTCATATTAGTGATACCGCCAGAGGCAATAATATCAATCGATGTTTGCTTAGCTAAGTCGGCAGTTGCTTCAACATTAACACCTTGCATCATGCCGTCACGTGCAATATCAGTATAGACAATAGAGCTAACACCGTCCTGTTCGAATTTTTTTGACAACTCAACCACATGTAAATCTGTTTGTTTAGCCCAACCTTCAGTTGCTACTAAACCATTGTTAGCATCTAAACCTACAATAACCTTTCCAGGAAATTCATGACACAATTCAGAGACAAATTCAGGATGTGTAACAGCCATAGTGCCTATTATTAAATAGCTAATTCCCGCTTCAATATAAGTATTTGCAATTTGCATATTACGAATACCGCCACCAATTTGCACTGGTAGATTCGGAAACTCTTTGGTAATTTGGGTCACACTAGTGGCGTTAATAGGCTTACCCTCAAAGGCACCATTTAAATCTACTAGGTGAAGGCGTTTTGCACCTTGATTAACCCATTGAGCTGCCATTTCAACAGGATTGTCTGAAAACACAGTCGTATCGTCCATCAACCCTTGTCTTAAGCGTACACATTGCCCATCTTTCAAATCAATTGCGGGAATAATTACCATTTTTTTCTATCCATTATGTCGCCGATACCCAATTGCTTCAATCAAATGACTTTGCTCAACTGCCTGAGCATGATCTAAATCCGCAATGGTTCTAGCGACTTTTAAAATTCTATGATAAGCTCTTGCTGAAAGATGTAGTTTGTCAATCACACTCTCTAACAATTGCCTATTCTCTTTGTTCAAAACAATCAAGTTATCAACCTCATCTGGACTAAGACGATCATTTAATTTACCTTGTCTATTTATCTGTATATTATAGCAATCTAATACACGTGCCCTGATGGTTTCGCTACTTTCTATTTGTTCGTTTTTTTGACTCAACAACACCTCTTTTGGCAGTGGTGGAACCTCTAAAACCATATCAATACGATCTAGTAACGGACCGGAAATCTTGACATGGTATTTACTAATTTGATCTTCTGTGCAATGACACTTACTCGTACCATCTCCAAAATAGCCGCATGGACAAGGATTCATAGCAGCGATTAATTGAAAATTTGCCGGAAAAGTTACCTGTTGTTGAGCGCGAGAAACATGCACTTCACCACTCTCCAAAGGCTGTCTTAAGGTTTCTAAAACGTGACGAGGAAACTCAGGCAGCTCATCTAAAAATAACACACCTTCATGTGCCAAAGAAATCTCTCCCGGCTTAGGAGCAGACCCACCGCCTACCAATGATACTGCTGAGGATGAATGATGAGGAGATCGAAAAGCTCGAATATACATTTGGGTATTGTCTAACATTTTTCCAGCTACGGAATAAATAGATGCCTTTTGTAAGGCTTTTTCACAGCTCAAAGGTGGCATAATCGAAGGGAGTCTTTCTGCCAACATAGTTTTTCCAGAGCCTGGAGTCCCGCGCAACAGGATGTTATGTCCTCCACTTGCAGCAACCTCTAATGCTCTCTTTGCCTGATACTGACCTTTAACTTGTGAATAATCCTTAGTATAAGTTACTTGATGATCAACATTGACTTGACAATTTTCAGGTTCACCGATTCCAGATAAAAACTCACACACTTTTAATAAATGTTTCGCTGGGAATATTTTTGCCTGCTCCACTAAAGCACATTGTTCAAAATCATCAACAGGGATAACAATATTATGCTTTGCATTATGCCCTTCAATAATAGCTGGCAACAAGCCCTCTGTGGTGTGAAGCAGACCATCTAGTCCCAATTCTCCATAAAATTCAAATTGACTCACATCAACGCTGGGTTTAATTTGACCAGATGCTAATAATACGCCCAATGCGATTGGTAAGTCATAACGCCCACCTCGCTTAGGAAGATTGGCCGGTGCCAAACTGACAGTAATACGTCCACTGGGTAGTTTAAAGTTTGAATTAATCAATGCTGAGCGAACTCGATCTTTACTTTCTTTAACGGCGCCTTCTGGCAAGCCCACAATAGAAAAACCAGGCAATCCTCCAGAAATATGCACTTCAATTATAACTACTGGCGCATCAAGCCCTGTAGAAGCACGCGTAAAAACTTTGGCCAGTTGACTCATACTGACTCCAAATCTTCTAGACTCCATCTAGGTTGGATAGCGATTTCTCCACTGGTAGTCGATTGTCCTTTGCTTAAACGAAAGTGGCCTGCTAAAGCAATCATAGCACCGTTATCCGTGCAAAATTCTTGACGAGGGTAATATACTTGAGCCCCATGCTTTAAGCCCATTACATCTAGCTCTTGACGCAACGATAGGTTGGCACTTACACCGCCTGCTACCACCAAAGTTGTTCTTTTTGTTTGCTCCAAGGCGCGACGGCATTTAATCATTAATGTAGAGGTTGCCGCCACTTCAAAAGCTTTAGCAATGTCGGCTTTTTGGTCAGGATGCTTGGCAAACGTATTGCGTGCAAATGTCTTTAAGCCACTAAAGCTGAAGTCTAGTCCTGGGCGGTCAATCATTGGCCTTGGAAATTTAAAGGCATCTGGTCTTCCTTGTTGGGCAAGTTGCGCTAAAGCAGGGCCACCTGGATACCCAAGACCTAAAATCTTGGCTGTTTTATCAAAAGCCTCGCCGACTGCATCGTCAAGAGACTCCCCTAAAATTTCATATTCACCAATAGCCTTAACATCGATCAACATTGTATGCCCACCAGATACCAATAAAGCCACAAAAGGAAAACTAGGCACTTCTTTTTCTAATAAAGGCGCCAATAAATGCCCCTCCATATGATGCACGCCAAGTGAAGGAATTTTAAGACTCCAGGCTAATGATTTTGCCACGGCGCTACCCACAAGCAAAGCGCCTGCCAAACCAGGGCCAGCTGTATACGCTATACCGCTAATGTCCCTTAGCGTTAGATGGGCGTCAGCAAGTACTGCTTTAATTAATGGTAAAGCTCGTTGAATATGGTCTCGAGATGCCAACTCAGGAACAACTCCACCATATTCACTGTGAATCTCTACTTGGGAAAATAGTTGGTGACCAATAAGGCCTTTCTCGCTATGATACAAACCAATACCTGTTTCATCGCATGAGCTTTCAACGCCCAGAGTAATAAAAGGCCTAATGAGTGTCATTGGACTCACCTAAATAGACTTTCTTAACTTCTACATTATTAAGAATAGTTTGTTTATCACCCTTAGCAATAATCCTACCTGCATGTAAAACATAAGAATGGTCGCAAGTATCAAGCATCTCACGATAATTGTGATCTGTAATTAACACACCAATACCTTTGTCTCTTAAGTGAAAAATAATTTGCTGGATATCACCCACAGAAATTGGATCTACACCTGCAAATGGTTCATCCAATAAAACGAATTTTGGATCCATTGCTAACGCCCTAGCAATTTCAACTCGGCGTCTTTCTCCACCTGATAAGCTTAATCCATTGATATGGCGAATATGCTCAATATTAAACTCAGATAATAATTCATCCAAACGATATTTTCTTTGCGATTTATTTAGAGTTGTATTAAACTCTAATACAGCTGAAATATTATCCTCAACTGAAAGTTTTCGAAAAATTGATGGCTCTTGTGGCAAGTACCCTAGACCTAGTTTGGCGCGCTTATGCATGGGCATTTTACTAACTTTAATATTATTAATAAAAACTTCACCTTTATCAGCTTGAACCAGTCCACATGCAATATAAAAACACGTTGTCTTGCCAGCACCATTAGGGCCTAATAAGCCCACAATTTCACCTAATTTAACTTCAAATGAAACATCGGAAACCACTTTACGTCGGGCATATTTTTTAGAAATATTGGTAACAGTGAGGCGCATAATGACATGATAAAAATTATTTATTTTCTACTGGATATCTTACCCTAAATAAGTCGGATTTGTTTAGAGCTACATACTTCGATCAACTGGCCATTCACTTCCACCATAAGCATTCCTTGAGAATTTATACCTCTCACTATCCCAGCAAATGTTTGATTATTAATGCCCAACTTTACATGAGTATTTTTTAAATAATCTACTTGCTCCCACAACTGAATAAAATAAGAAAAATCATGAGATTTAAATAATTGGCAATTTTTTAAAATATAATTAATCAGTAAAGCTGCTAAATTCTCAATAGCGGGTAGTTTTGGAATAATGCTTGCTAAATCTATCCAAGGCGATTGACACTCAAACTTTTGATTCAAATCATAATTCAAACCAAGCCCTATTACAACTGATTGAAATTCACCTTGAACTGTATTCTCGATTAAGATACCTGCCAACTTTTTATTATCAAAAAATACATCATTTGGCCATTTAAGCTTTATCTGCTTAATACCAAGCTCTTCTAATGCGCTAACAATTGCAAGTCCAATCACCAAACTTAGCCCATTTAAGGACAGATCTGCTCTAAAAACATAACGAATAGATAATAAAATACTTGCATCTTTTTGACTCAGCCAGACACGATCATACTGACCTTTTCCTTGAGTTTGCTCGCTAGCTATACAAATTTGAGTTGTATCAGAAAATGCTAAAGCCGACAAATAGTCATTCGTACTCGCAATTGAATCAAAAGCAAAGCACTCAACCGATGAGTCGATTTGATTGGCTAAATTAGAATAATTAGCCACGTAATAACTAGAAATATAAGAGATAGCCATACTGCATCTGAGCCCATGTCTTTGGCGTCACCTGATAACACATGATAGTCATCCCCAATTCGGTCGACCACTGACTCGATGGCTGAATTAAGAACTTCTACAATTAATACAAAAAAAACAACCATGATTAACAAAACTTTTTCTATTGCGGATTCACCCAATATTAAAGCCAGAGGAATTAAAACTAACGACAACCAGACTTCTTGCCTAAAAGCAGTCTCAGAGCGGTAACAGGATTTAAGTCCTTTTATTGAAAATTCATACGCAGTAAAAATTCTCTTTAAGCCAACAGCTTCATTTTTCACGAGTCGCTAATTAAATGGTTAAAATAGTAAAATCGATTTTACACACAAACTTAATTATGAGAATAGCATTAGGCGTTGAATACATGGGTACCAATTTCCATGGTTGGCAGTTGCAAAAATCTGGCATTCGAACCGTACAAGAAGTGGTTGAAAAAGCGCTTTCAAAAATTGCTGATCATCCTGTTAGGGTTTTTTGTTCTGGAAGAACAGATGCTGGTGTACATGCTATTGAACAGGTTATTCATTTTGAAACACAGTCAGATCGCGAAGACGATGCCTGGATTTTTGGTGGCAATGTTAATCTTCCTCATGATGTTAACTTTACCTGGGCAAAACGTGTCGATGATGACTTTCATGCAAGGTTTAACGCAGTTGCTAGGCGCTACAATTACAAAATTCACAACTCCAGAATTCGATCTGCTATTATTGGCCATCATTCACTCTGGGAGCCAAGAGGTCTGAATATTGATGACATGAATCAAGCTGCACAATATCTACTTGGAAAACATGATTTTTCCGCCTTTAGAGGTAGCCTTTGTCAAGCAAAATCCCCTATTAAGACCATTGAATTTATTAATATAACCAAAAATAATGACGAAGTTTTGCTAGATATTAAGGCCAATGCTTTTTTGCATCACATGGTTAGAAATATCGTAGGAACACTATTAAAAATAGGCAGAGGTGAGAAGCCTGTTAAATGGATGGAGGTAGTATTAGCATCTAAACAACGCAAAGAGGCTGGTGCAACAGCCCAGCCTCAAGGTTTGTATTTTATAAAAGCGTTTTATTAAATTAGAATACAAGATTCATCATTGTCATCATTACCACTAAGAATAAAACAGTCATAATACTACCTGCCTTAATAAAGTCTGCAACTTTATAGCCACCTGGGCCCATAATCAAAGCATTCACCTGATGTGTTGGGATTAAGAATGAGTTTGAGGTTGCGATCGCTACTGTTAAGGCATAAATTGCAGGATCTGCGCCAACCTGAATGGCGATATTAACAGCAATTGGCACCAAGAGAATTGTAGCACCAACGTTAGACATGACCAAGGTAAAGAATGTTGCTAATACTGCAATCGACGCTAGAATAATCCATGGTGCCATATCGCCAACCCCTTTAACTGTTTCTTGAGCAATCCACAATGCGGTGCCTGTCTTGGAGACAGCTAAGCCTAATGGGATCAAACTAGCTAGTAAAAACACTGTTTTCCAAGAAACCGCTCTATAAGCTTCTTCAATCTTCAGTACTTTTGTCAAGATCATACCAAGTGCACCTGTCATCAAAGCGATAGAAAGTTTAATATCTGTAAATAAAATTAAGAATAATGCAATTGAAAAGAAAATACCAGCCCATTTAACCTTATCAGGACGAGATTCCTCTTGAACTGGATATTCTGATGTCACCACAATAAAATCAGTGTTGTTTTGTAGTCGCTCTAAATCTTCCCAGCGAACATATGCTACTAATGTATCACCCGATTGAAAGGGAAGATCGCGAATGCCTTCGCCTTCTTTTAGTGTGTTTCCACCACGATGAAGGGCAACCATCGCCAAACCATAAGTCTTTCTAAGCCAAACATCACGGGCTGTTTTTCCAATAAGTGTAGAATTTGGCGGAATAACGACTTCAGCAGTGCCACAATTTTGTGTTGATAAAAGATCTGAGAACTTTTCAATCCTATCAGATAGGTTCAATTTAAAACCTTCAACAAAACTATCCAGGTCTTCCTTGGAAGTAAGCAAGCCTAATGTCACGTTAGCTTCAATTTCAGTGCCGCGCTCAACCGAATCATAGCCAACTAAGTTATGATTGTTAGCATCTTGGATAGCTACAATTCTCACACGTGAGATAGTTTCAATATCATCAAGCTTCATGCCAACTAAGTTGCTATCAGCTGGTACACCAACTTCATATAAATCATAGTTAATTTTATAAACTTCTTGGAAGTGTTCCACCGCAGAAACCGATTCTGATCGGTCTTCTTTGACAGTTGGCAGTACAAACTTACCAGCAACAATAAAATAAATAATGCCTGTTGCCACTAAAGCAATTCCGATTGGTGTTACTGAGAACAAACCCCAAGTATCCATCTGATTTTCAACAGGCAAGCCTTGATTGGTTGTTAAAATAAGATCATTGAGTAAGATTAACGGACTTGATCCTACCATTGTCATGGTGCCGCCAAGAATAGCTGTAAAACCCATTGGCATCAAAAGTCTCGACATTGGAACACCTGAGCGTGAAGAAATTCTACTCACCACTGGAATAAATAAAGCAGCTGCACCAACGTTTTGCATAAATGACGAAATAAAGCCAACTGCTGAAGACACAATAGGAATAATTCTTGTTTCAGAGCGTCCGCCCACTTTAAGAATAAAAGCAGCTACCTTTGTCATTAGGCCAGTTTTATCTAGTCCTGCACCAATAATCATCACTGCAACAATCGACATAACCGCATTAGATGAAAATCCATCAAACAGTCTTTCATTGTCAACCAAGCCACTCTCAAGACCCATTAGTGTATAAACCAATGGTAATGATGTCAAGCCTAGAATAACCATAATGGTAATTGCTGCCTCGTCTACCTCAACCACTTCAAATGCAAAAAGATAAATGGTTAATAATAAAATACCGAGCATCCATGCAATTGGCGCTGTAGGAGCAACAAGTGCAAGCCAAAAACTAAAAGCTAAAAAAATACTAGCTGCAATAATTTTTACATTAGACATAAAACCTTTTTTATAAATAAATAATAGACCTACTATTATAATGTAATTATCATATTATTAACTAATAATATTCTTAGATTATCGCTAATTTGGTTAACTCAAGTTATATGAAAATTTAGATACTTAAAATTAAGATAATGCCTTTAAAAATCCTCATCCCAATCAACCAGTATCTGACGCTTATCCATATCAATTGATATCAAGAAAGGCTCAATATAAGGCACCCAATGCTCTTTTTTACCGTTAACAACCATGACGTTATTAGCGCCTGTATCAACCAGATAGGAAATGGTTCCTAGAACAATGCCTTGATTGTTAATCACTTCAAGTCCTGTTAGTTCGTCCCAATAGTACTCGCCTTGGGCCAGCTGTGGTAGTTGTGATTTTTCAATATACAGCTCGACGCCGATATAACGTCTGGAATCTTCTCGGTCAACTACATCCTTAAGCTGAGCAACGATAGTTTTTCCTTGTTCACGACCTTTAACAATATCAAGCGTTGTCCAAACGCCATCCACTTTAATATGCCAAGGCTGATAAGAAAGAATGTTCTTTCTAGGATAGGCGTAGGAAAATAATTTCACCCAGCCCTGAACACCAAAAAGGCCATTAATCTGCCCGATTAATAGCCTTTTATTGTTAGAGTTGTTGCTCACTACTTACTCAGCAGCCGCTTCTTCCTCTGATGCTGCTTTAGCTTCTGCTGCTGCTTTAGCTTCAGCTTTCGCTTCTTCATCTGCTTTAGCTTTAGCTTCTGCCGCTAATTTAGCTGCAACTGCTTCCGCTCTAGATGTTTGAGCTGCAACACGCTTCTCACGAATTGAAGGATCTTTAAATTCTTTAACAAGCTGCTTAACACGATCAGAAACTTGCGCGCCTTCCGATGCCCAGTAAGCTAATCTATCTTCTTCAATACTAAGCCTAACTTCTTGTCCACGCGCAACTGGATTAAAATATCCAATACGCTCAATATAACCACTGTCTCTTCGCTTTCTAGAGTCTGTCGCTACGATTGAATAAAAAGGTTTTTTCTTGGCTCCACCGCGGGCTAGTCTAATTTTAACCATGGGTTTTTTGCTCCTTTGTTTAATTAAAACTTACACAAAATGTATAAGACGCGAAATTATATCAGTTTTTCAAGTGCTTCTGCTAGTTTTTGCGCATCACCAGTATAGTTCATCGGAGTTAGCTTGGCTAACGAACGTTTAGCGTCCTCTGGCATATCTAAGTCTTTGACAAATTCTGCTAAGACTTTAGCATCAATGCTATTACCACGAGTCAGCGCCTTAAGCTTCTCATAGGGGTTCTCAATACCATAACGGCGCATAACAGTTTGAATAGGCTCTGCTAAAACTTCCCATGATGAATCAAGATCTTGATGCAAGCGCGCTTCATTGGTTTCTAGTTTTCCAATGCCTTTAGCAATAGATGCATAAGCTACTAGACAATGTGCACAGCTAACACCTAAATTTCTAAGCACTGTCGAGTCTGATAAATCACGCTGCCAGCGAGAGATAGCTAGTTTATCTGCCAAATGTGTATTCAAAGCATTAGCAATACCTAAATTTCCCTCACCATTTTCAAAATCAATTGGATTAACCTTATGTGGCATGGTCGACGAACCAACCTCACCTTCGATAGTCTTTTGTTTGAAATAACCTAGCGATACGTAGCCCCAAATGTCACGACTAAAATCAATTAAGATTGTATTGAAACGATTAATAGAATGAAAATACTCTGCCATATAGTCGTGTGTTTCAATTTGTGCTGTGTACATGGCGTAATTAACACCCAAGTCTTCAATAAATTGCTGAGTAATACCTTGCCAATCTAGCAATGGATAAGCCGATAAATGCGCATTAAAGTTACCCACTGCACCATTAAACTTACCCATAATTTTGACATTTTCTAACTGTTTAATTTGTCTTTTTAAACGATAAGCGAAGTTTGCCATCTCTTTACCAACAGTTGTTGGAGAAGCGGTTTGGCCATGGGTACGAGATAGCATTGGAATAGCTGCATTATCTTTAGCCATCTTACTTATTAACAATAATATATTTTGCATTTTCTCAAGCATTACTTGACGACCATCAATCAACATTAAGGCATGTGACAAATTATTAATATCTTCTGATGTACAAGCGAAATGAAAGAATTCACTTACTGCATTTAACTCTGTATTGCCTTTGACTTGATCTTTTAGGAAATACTCTACTGCTTTAACATCATGATTAGTCGTGCGCTCAATATCCTTAACGGCTTGTGCATCTTCTAATGAAAAATTCGCTGCAATATTGCTTAAAAATTGAGTAGCTTCTTGGCTAAATTCGGGTACTTCCACAATATCAGCATTATTTGATAGGGCTTGCAGCCATTTAACTTCAATTAGAACGCGATATTTAATTAAGCCAAACTCACTAAAAATAGTACTAAGTCCGCTAGTTTTATCAAAGTAACGCCCGTCAATTGGGGATATTGCGGTAAGATGTGTTAGATTCATAAGGTTGCCTATCAGGTAGGAGCTGACTTATATTTCATCATATGAAAGATAAAAACTATAATATGAAAAACTTGGCAGCAATAAAATGATAGAATTATACGCTTTATTACTGACGAGAAAATCACAATGAAATCAGCCTATCTTCAACATGTTAGCGAACGCCAACAAGATAATCTTCCGCCTCTGCCACTAAATGCTGAGCAAGTTGCCTCAGTAGTCCAGCATCTAATCAAGAGTGATGAAGATGAATTTTATCTAGATTTACTTACTAATCGTGTGCCGCCTGGTGTTGATGAAGCTGCTTATGTCAAGGCTGGTTTTTTAGCAAGCGTCGCCAAGGGAGATCAGCAATGTAATGCAATCGACCAGAAGCAAGCCACTTTTTTATTAGGCACCATGATTGGTGGCTATAACATCGCACCTATGGTTGATTTACTCGACAATGACATATTAGCACCAATTGCTGCAGAAGGCTTGTCACATACATTATTAATGTTTGATGCGTTTTATGATGTTAAAGAAAAAGCAGATGCTGGTAATTTACTAGCGCAGAAAGTATTACAATCTTGGGCAGATGCTGAGTGGTTTACAAGCCGTGAAAAAGTTTCTGAAAAAATCTCAACTACTATTTTTAAAGTAACTGGGGAAACTAATACCGATGACTTGTCACCCGCGCCAGATGCCTGGTCAAGACCTGACATTCCTTTACATTCGTTATCTATGTTAAAAATGACGCGAGATGGTATTAGTCCAGAAGAGCATGGTAAGACTGGCCCAATTAGTCAGATTCAATCACTTCAAGAAAAGGGTCTTCCTTTAGCTTATGTAGGTGATGTTGTGGGAACAGGTTCTTCACGTAAGTCAGCCACCAACTCGGTTTTATGGTTTATGGGGAATGATATTGCCTATGTACCAAATAAAAAAGATGGTGGTGTTTGCTTGGGTGGCAAAATTGCACCAATCTTTTTTAACACCATGCAAGATTCTGGCGCATTGCCAATCGAGCTAGATGTTACCCAGCTGAAAATGGGTGATGCCATTGATATCTATCCTTATGAAGGCGTGGTCAAAAAACACAATACTGATGAAGTGCTTAGTACATTTGAATTAAAGTCATCTGTCATTCTAGATGAAGTACAAGCTGGAGGTAGAATCCCTTTAATTATTGGTCGAGGTCTAACAGCTCGAGCTCGTGAAGCATTAGAGCTTGAGCCTTCTAAATTGTTCCGCCTACCTGTCGAAATTCAAGATACGGGCAAAGGCTACTCATTGGCACAAAAAATGGTGGGTAAGGCTTGTGGCGTTGAAGGTATTCGTCCAGGTACATATTGTGAACCTAAAATGACCACAGTAGGTTCTCAAGATACTACCGGGCCAATGACACGAGATGAGCTAAAAGACTTAGCTTGTTTAGGATTTTCAGCGGATCTAACTATGCAATCTTTTTGCCATACAGCGGCTTATCCAAAACCAGTTGATGTTGAAACACACCACACCTTGCCTGATTTTATTATGAACCGTGGTGGCATTTCATTGCGACCTGGTGACGGCATCATTCACTCTTGGTTAAATCGTATGTTATTGCCAGATACAGTCGGTACAGGTGGCGATTCACATACACGCTTCCCTATTGGTATCTCTTTTCCTGCAGGTTCAGGCTTAGTCGCATTTGCTGCAGCAACTGGTGTTATGCCACTAGATATGCCTGAATCAGTACTCGTACGTTTTTCTGGTGAAATGCAGCCTGGTATTACACTGCGTGATATGGTTAATGCTATTCCACTAAAAGCTATTGAAAAAGGCTTGTTAACTGTCGCTAAAGAAGGGAAAGTTAACGCCTTTTCTGGCAGAGTGTTAGAAATTGAAGGCTTGCCTAATCTTAAAGTTGAGCAGGCGTTTGAGTTATCTGACTCTGCAGCTGAACGCTCAGCTGCAGGTTGTTCTATTCATTTAGATAAAGAGCCAATCATTGAGTATTTAACCTCCAATGTGGTTATGCTCAAATGGATGATTGCACAAGGTTATGGCGACAAGAGAACTATTGCCCGTCGAATCCAAGCTATGGAAAAATGGATGGCTAATCCTGAGCTAATGAAGGCAGATAATGATGCAGATTATGCAGAAGTAATCGAAATCAACATGAGTGATATCAAAGAGCCAATCTTGGCATGTCCTAATGACCCTGATGATGTTAAAACACTTTCTGATGTCGCCAATACCAAGATTGACGAAGTATTTATTGGCTCATGTATGACCAATATCGGCCATTTTAGAGCAGCAGCTCAACTATTGGAAAACAAAACCGAACTAAATACTGAACTTTGGATTGCCCCACCAACTCGCATGGATGAGAGGCAACTTAAAAAAGAAGGCGTATATGACACTTTTACAGCAATCACTGATCACACTGAAATGCCTGGTTGTTCTTTATGCATGGGTAACCAAGCACGTGTAAAAACTAATGCAACTGTTGTGTCAACTTCAACTCGAAACTTTCCGAACCGTCTAGGTGATGAAGCTAACGTCTATCTATCATCTGCCGAAGTGGCGGCTATTTCTGCAAAACTAGGCTATATACCTACTGCGCAAGAGTACTTGTCTGAAATGAAGGATATCGAGCCGATGGAGGCGCAAATTTACCAATACTTAAACTTTGATCAAATTGGTGAATACGAAGATCAGGCAACTACTGTGCCTTTGGAAAATATTCTAAATTCATAGAGTTTACTCGCATGCCTTTTGGCATGCGTCACCTACTTTATATAAGACAATAAAAAAGCCGCTAGCAGCGGCTTTTTTATTGTGCTCAAGGTTAAGCGTTACTTAATCTTAGCTTCTTTGTATATAACATGTTGTCTTACTACAGGATCAAACTTTTTAACTTCAACCTTCTCTGGATGAAGACGCTTGTTCTTAGTCGTTGTGTAAAAATGGCCTGTTTTAGCCGATGATACTAATTTAATTTTTTCTCTCATAACTTACTCCTAAACCTTTTCGCCACGTGCGCGGATTTCTTTAAGCACTGCTTCAATGCCTTTTTTATCAATAATTCGCAAACCTTTAGCGGTTAGCTTTAATTTAACAAAACGGTTTTCACCTTCCACCCAAAAACGATGCGTATGAAGATTTGGATAAAAACGACGACGCGTTCTGTTATTTGCGTGTGATACATTATTACCACTAATTGGGCGCTTACCAGTTACTTGACATATCTTGGCCATGACTCTACCTTTCGAAAATCTAAAAGAAACAAATTATACTTAAAATTATTTCACTTTCCAGTCTAAATTATATAAAAATTCTATTCACTTTTACCTCGATTAGCTGTATCATACCCCACTTCGGAGGGATGGCAGAGCGGCTGAATGCACTGGTCTTGAAAACCAGCAAGGATTAATCTCCTTCCAGGGTTCAAATCCCTGTCCCTCCACCATATTAATTCTCATATAGAAACAAAAAAAATATAAAAATTTACCACCTATCTACGGTGGTTGATTATCCTACCTGAAACTACCTTCTACTTATTAATTTTCAGATAATGAAACAACACTTATATGTTTCATCTTTTAATAGATTTTTATAATTTATACTGTCATAAAAAACTATATTTAATTCATTGTCTTTTTAGGAGAGGTCGGATGGAAACAATTCAATACACAATATCTGGTATGACTCAAGATGGCCAAAAATTTAGGCCAAGTGATTGGACTGAACGATTAGTTTGCACCCAGCCTGAGCAATTGAAGCGCTATAGTGGGCATTTAAAAATTCGAAGAGTTAATGGTGTCAAATCCATTGTTTTTGACGACCAGCTAAAATACGCTTGTGCATTTACGTTTGAGCGACTCGTGTCTTTTGCTAAAACCAATCATTTACTGATGACTGAAGAGGCTATTAAAAGCTAGGAACCTTAATCAACATAAGGTCCATGCTGATAAATTGGCTGCTTATGTGGGATGCCACTAGCAAACATAAACTCACTGCCCGTCTTTGCTTGAACCAATAAATCTCGTTCAGTCTTAGAGTTCACAAGCAATGCTTGGGCAGTATTAACCTCATGTTCACCAATAGTCAAATCACCCGATATAACATAAATTATCGCATGTGACTCTTGGCCAAAGTTAAGCTGGAATTCACCCTCTTTTTCAATATTAAAATGTCGATAATTAATAACTGTATGTAATTTAATTGGTGACTCATCGCCAACTATAGTTCGATAATGGCCGCCTTGAAAGCTTACAATTGGCAAACTTTCCTCTAAAACCTTTTGATAACTTGGCTCAATACTTTTTAAATCTTTAGGCAGGTTAATCCACAACTGAATACCCACACTTTGACCTTTATCTGCTGGCATTTCTGAATGCACCATTCCACTGCCTGCACAAAAAATCTGAGCACCGCCTTTGTTCACAAATGAATCATTACCCAGATTGTCTTGATGATGCATACCGCCTTCTAGCATATAGGTAATCGCCTCAAAGCCTCGATGAGGATGATCGGGGAAGCCGTGCCCAGCAGCAATACTAAAGTGATCCCATAATACGAATGGGTCGAAATTCATTCGCCCCGAGATTGGAAATAAGCGATTGACAACAACGCCATCACCTTCAGATACTTCTTGTGCATTAACTTTATTTATCACTCTTAATCCTTACAAACAAGCTATGTGGCTCCAATATACAACAATTGATTATGGGTCTTATAGCTAAATGCCGTATTGATTACGATAATCTTCAATACTCTTAATGAGCGCCTTATCGTCACCTTGTTTTAGATAATCAATTAAATGGCTTAGGTTAATAATACTCAATACAGTAATGCCAAAATTTTCTTCCACTTCTTGAATGGCTGACTTGTCACCTTTGCCCTTTTCTTGGCGATCAACCGCCACAATAACACCTTTGGCATTAGCACCATTTGCATCAATAATGTCCATCGCTTCACGGATTGCAGTGCCAGCAGTAATAACATCGTCAATAATTAATACATTACCCTTTAACGCATGACCAACAATATCGCCGCCTTCGCCGTGAGTTTTTGCCTCTTTACGATTAAAGCTATAAGGTACATTGATGCCGAATGAATCATTCAATGCCATAGCCGCGGCTGTTGCTAATGGAATACCTTTGTAAGCCGGACCAAATAAGACATCAAAGTCTAGCTTGCTAACTTGAATGGCTTGTGCATAGAACTTACCCAATCTTGATAAATGCTCGCCTGTATTAAAAGCGCCTGCATTAAAAAAGTAAGGACTAACCCTGCCTGACTTAAGCGTAAATTCACCGAACTTTAGTGCGCCAATTTCTAACATAAAATCTACAAAGTCTTTTTGATACTGTTCCATACATTCCTCTAAATCATTAAAATATTTACAATGAATAGAATTATAACGGCTAATGTCAATGGCATTCGAGCAGCTGAACGAAAAGGTTTTTTTGCCTGGATGAAAACTCAGGAGGCTGATGTTGTTTGCGTGCAAGAGATTAAAGCCCAGGAAGATCAATTGGATGAGCGTTTTTATCCTGAAAACATTTATACCTATTACAAGCCAGCTGAGCGCAAAGGCTACAGCGGAACAGGCTTATATTGCAAACATAAGCCTGATCAGGTTATTTTTAGTCCTTGGGAAGATTTTGATTTTGAAGGGCGTTTTATTCAAGCCGACTTTGGCAAGCTAAGTGTTATCTCAATTTACATTCCATCTGGATCCGCTAAAGAAGAACGTCAAAAATATAAAACAGATTTTATGATTGAACGCTTTCTGCCCTATTTACAGGCGCTTCAAAAAGATGGGCGTCAATATATCATTTGTGGCGATATTAATATCGTACACAAAGAGATTGATATAAAAAATTTTAAGGGCAACAAAAATCGTTCTGGCTGCCTACCTGAAGAGCGTGAATACATGGACCAGCTCTTTACTAAAGAAAAATTCGTAGATGCATTTCGAGAGGTTAACCACGAAGCCAATCAATACACTTGGTGGTCAAATCGCGGACAGGCTTGGGCTAATAACACAGGCTGGCGCATTGATTACCAGATACTCAGTGGAAATCTTAAAGGTCGTGTTAAAAATGCTAGTATATATAAAGATGAACGCTTTTCAGACCACTCACCTTTAATAATTGATTACAACTTATGAAGCTAGAAAACACCAAGAGTATTAGAAAAATTCAAAGCTTCGTCAAGCGTTCTGGCAGACTCACAGAGGGTCAAAAATATGGCCTTAAAGAGTTATGGCCTAACTTTGGTATTGACCCAAAAGCTGACCAATTAATTAATTTTGACGTCGTATTTCAAAAACAACAGCCTGTTATTCTAGAAATTGGCTTTGGCAATGGAGACTCTTTGTTAGAAATGGCCATTAATGAGCCTCATCATAATTTTTTAGGCATTGAAGTTTATGAAGCTGGCGTTGGTAGATTAATTAATGAAGCTCATAAACATAATCTTGGCAATTTAAGAGTTTTGAAAGAAGACGCCGTGGAAGTATTAAAAAATAACATTAGTAACGATAGCTTATCTGGATTTCAGTTATATTTCGCAGACCCTTGGCATAAGAAAAAGCATCATAAGCGCCGTATTGTTCAAACTGAATTTATGGATTTAATCTCGAAAAAACTGATTGATAAGAGCTTTGTCCATATGGCAACTGACTGGGAGAACTATGCCGAATATATGATGGAAGTACTTGAGGCTCACTCACACTTTAAAAACACGCTTAACGCCCATACCTATTCATTAAGGCCTGAACGACGTCCAATTACTAAGTTCGAAAGACGTGGCGAACGATTAGGACATGGCGTTTGGGATTTGCTTTTTACTAACGAGAAATAAAATGATTTTTCCTTTATTCGTAATAATAACTTTACTTGAAATATATGTCATTGTTTCAGTTGGAGAATCCATTGGTGGCTTTTCTACAGTTTTATTAGTGGTCATTACAGCCCTTATTGGTTCGACTCTACTCAAACAACAAGGTTGGTCAACCATGGCCAAAGCTCAAAATGCTATAGCTAATGGCCAAACACCGGCATTTGAAATGCTAGAAGGCGTGGTTATACTGATCTCGGGTGTATTATTATTAACACCTGGATTTATTACTGATGCAGCTGGTTTATTAGGATTAATGCCTCTTTCTAGAGCATATTTTATCGATAATTTACTAAAGAAAAATGCTCAGAAGATTTTTACAAAAAAAGACTCCTCTTTTGTCAATGAATCCCAAGCTCCAAAAGAATCAAACATTAGGCAAAAAAATAAAACCCTTGAGGGTGAATTTTGGGAGGATTAAAAACTCTAAGTCAGTGGCTTACTTGGCAGGAAAGTTGCCATACTCTGGAGATTGACCTAGGATTAGAGCGCATTCAAAGTGTTTACTCAAAGCTGTTTCCTAATGGTGTTCCCTTTACTACTATTACCGTTGCTGGTACTAATGGTAAAGGCTCAACCGTCGCTTTTATTGAAAGTGTCTATCTAAAAACTTCCTTTAAAGTTGCAAAATTTACGTCGCCTCATATTTTGAATTACAATGAGCGCTTTATAGTTAAAGGGTCTCAAGCAACCGATCAACAAATTTGCGATGCATTTGAAGAGATTGAAAAAGTTAGAGATAACATATCATTAACTTATTTCGAATTTTCAACGTTAGCCGCACTACTTATCTTTGCCAAGCAAAAAGTTGATATTGCCATTTTAGAGGTGGGCCTTGGTGGTCGTCTAGATTCTACTAATGTTGTTGATACAGATATTGCTGTTATTACTAATATCGCTATCGATCATGTTGATTACTTGGGAGATACACGCGAGCTTATTGGACATGAAAAATCAGGCATCATGCGTGCCAACACTCCTTGTGTTTGCGGTGATATTGACCCACCAAAGTCTATACAAAAACATGCTGATACCGTTGGTGCTTTATTAGAGTTCGTAAAACAACCTTATACTGGAACCTTGTCGCTCAAAGGTGATCATCAGCAACAAAATGCTGGCTTGGCAGCTTTATGTATTAAAAAATTAGACTATAAATTTGCCGTAGATGACACAACACTCCGCCAAGGTCTTGAGTCTACCCAGATTGAAGGTCGCTTTCAAGCTAAGAAAATTCACAATAAATACGTGATTTTTGATGTTGCACATAATGAAGCCGCTGTTCATGTTTTGGCGCAAGAATTGGCTAAAGACAAGCAACCAACACTGGCTATATTTTCAGCCCTTAAGGATAAAAATATTGCCCAAATGATTGGCGCTATTTCACCTAATATTGATGAGTGGTTGCTAGTACCTCTTGATGTTCATCGAGCAGCTGACATGAATTTCTTAATAGATCAATTCCCACTTAAGGCTGCTATTCATGCTTTTGACAGTATGAATTTAGCTATTAATCAAGCACTAAAACAGCATTCTTATCAGCGTATTGTCATTTTTGGCTCTTTTCATGTAGTGGCAGATGCATTAAAAATACTTAAGTGATGTTTGATTAGAAAACCTTGTAAAATTAGCGCACATAACAAAACATTCTCTGGAGAGAATTGATGAATGAGTTTTTTGTAAACACCTGGAATACAATTAATTTACTGGCTTGGTCTGATTGGGCAACTGTGGTTATTTTAATCGCATTTCTAGTATTAGGCTTTAAGCGTGGCATGGCAAAAGAGTTGATCAGCTTTGCTTTTTTATTACTTGCTATTGTTCTTGCATGGATGTTTTACCAGTCCTTAGCGGTTAGTGATTTTGTTACCTGGTTACTGCTTTCTCATCAATCGCATATGTCCATTGCTTTTGGTGTTATTTTTATTGGTGTCTTGCTAATCAAAAGAGTTATTTATAAACTCACTGATATCTCATCTCAAATTAGTAACCCATGCGCCCTAAACAAGCTCTTTGCCTATTTTGTATTTTTGAGTGCTGCTTCGATTATCAGTTGGTACTATTTAGATATTATTGCCAATTTAGGCATAATGGAAATTGTGGTCACAAATAATTCGATTCGAATTGGTTTATCTTTTGTGCTAACTTTTGCTATTATTATTGGTGTATGCGCCAGCATTTCTAATATGTTGAACATCTCGATTGATTCATCAAAGCCTTGCATATTATCAACTTTCTTCAAAAAAATTCTCGATACATTACACTCTCTTGATCGAATCCTAAATGCTAAAAATATAAACAGCAATAGTAATAATTTCGGCGGACTACTGATCGGCCTAATCAAAGGAAGTTTGGCGATTTTAATTATGGTGCTGGTATTTCAAAGTATTGATAGTATCTCTCAACAACATTTCTGGATTGAGGCAAATGGTGCATTAAGAACCTTCCAAGATGTTGCCTCAGACATCAAACCTGCTTTGTCAGAATATCTTCTATTTATCGAAAACGAATAAGGAAACCCTCTTATGTGCGGCATTGTTGGCATTCTATCCACTACTAAAAAAGACACGGCTGTCTATATTTATGACGCCTTAACCATTCTTCAGCATCGAGGTCAAGACGCCGCAGGTATTGTTACCGCCCACAAGGGCCGATTCTTCATGCGAAAGTCTAATGGCTTAGTAAAAAACGCTTTTAGAACTGAGCATATGTCCTCTTTACTAGGTGACATGGGTATTGGTCATGTTCGCTACCCAACAGCGGGCAGCTCAAGTGGCGCAGAAGCGCAACCTTTTTATGTCAACTCTCCTTATGGTATTGCCTTTGCTCATAATGGTAACTTAACCAATACTAAGGAGCTGGCTAAAGAACTATTTGAACAAGACAGAAGACATATCAATACCAATTCTGATTCTGAAATCTTGCTCAATGTGTTTGCCAGTGAGCTTGCCAAACAACAAAAAAAGCATATTAATGAACAAGATATTTTTGCTTCGGTCGCACAAGTGCATAAGCGCGTTCGTGGGGCTTACGCTACCATTGGTATCATTCCAGGATTCGGTATTTTTGGCTTTAGAGATCCAAATGGCATTCGTCCACTTATTCTTGGAAAGCGCACAACCCAAGGCGGTACGAAGTATATGCTTGCCTCTGAAAGTGTTGCTTTAACTGCTCTTGGTTATGAAATAACTCAAGATATTAAGCCTGGTGAAGCTGTTGTAATTGATCGCAAAGGCAATATATTTTTACAGCAATGTGCGGAGCGACCAAAATACTCACCTTGTATTTTTGAGTTTGTCTATTTTGCTAGGCCTGATTCAGTTATTGATGATATCTCTGTATACAAAACCAGACTTAGAATGGGCGAGCGTTTAGCAGCTAAAATTAACAAAGAGTGGGGTGATGAAAAAATTGATGTGGTTATCCCTATTCCTGATACCTCTCGCGTATCGGCCTTACAATTGGCTAGTGAGTTAAATATAAAGTATTCAGAAGGGTTAATTAAAAACCGCTACATTGCTCGCACTTTCATTATGCCCGGACAAAAATTACGCAAAAAATCTGTTAGACAGAAACTTAGCGCTATTGGGCTTGAGTTTAAAGGTAAGAATGTACTACTAGTAGATGACTCTATTGTTAGAGGCACAACCAGTGAGCAGATTGTCAAAATGGCCAGAGATGCTGGTGCAAAAAAAGTCTTCTTTGCTTCAGCTGCACCTGCTGTTCGTTATCCTAATGTTTATGGCATTGATATGGCAAGTGAAAAAGAATTTGTCGCCCATAATAAAACCACTGAAGAGGTATGTCAAACCATTGGTGCCGATCGATTAATTTACCAAGATTTAGATGATTTAATTTGGTGTGTTCAACAAGGTAATAAAGAAATAACCGAGTTTGATTGCTCCTGTTTTAATGGTAAATATGTTACGGGCGATATTAATAAAAAATACCTAGATGGTATTGAAGCATTGAGGGCAGATTCCGTTAAAGAAGAGAACAAGACCAACCAAAGCTCTGAACTCATCTGCAATGATGTAGAATAAACCCTATTTGTTAATTTTTTAAAATCAATGAAAACTTTAAATTTCGACACCATAGCGATCCGAGAAGGCTACCAAACAACAGCTGAACAAGAGCACTCTGAAGCAATATTCATGACTTCAAGCTTTGTGTTTGATTCAGCTGAGCAAGCAGCTAAACGCTTCTCTAAAGAAGAGCCTGGTAATATCTATGCACGCTTTACTAACCCAACTGTAGGTGCTTTTGAGAGAAAACTAGCAGCACTTGAAGGTGCGCAAGCCTGCGTCGCCACCTCTTCTGGTATGGCTGCTATTTTCGCCACTCTAATGGCACTCTTAAAATCAGGCGATCATATTGTTGCTTCGCGTGATATGTTTGGTACAACGACTGTCATGCTAAACTCAATAGTGTCTAAATTTAACATCGACATAAGCTATGTTGATTTATCTGATTTGTCCGCCTGGGAATCATCCATTAATAACAAAACAAAATTATTCCTATTAGAAACACCCTCGAATCCATTAGGTCAAGTTATTGATATTACCGCTCTTAGTAAAATTTCCAAAGCAAATGATATTTTATTAGCGGTTGATAATTGCATTTTAACGCCAGCCCTACAAAATCCAATTGCTCTGGGTGCAGATATTGTTATTCATTCTGCCACTAAATATATTGATGGCCAAGGTCGTTGTTTAGCAGGCGCTGTTTTAGGTGCTGAAGATATTATGGAACAGGTACATGGCTTTGTTCGTGCTACCGGGCCGAGTCTAAGTGCTTTTAATGCCTGGATTGTTCTTAAAGGCTTAGATACACTTAGCTTAAGAATGAGAGCGCATTCAGATAATGCAATGAAACTAGCAACTTGGCTGGAACAACAAGAGTCTGTCGAAAAAACCCATTATTTAGGTCTTGAATCTCACCCACACCATCAGTTAGCCAAAAGTCAGCAGTCTGGCTTTGGTGGTATCGTTTCATTTGAACTTAAAGGTGGTCGTGAAGCGGCATTCAAACTTATTAATGCCACTGAAATTTTTTCCATTACCGCTAACCTCGGTGATGCAAAATCCACCATTACTCACCCATCCAGCACCACACATGGGCGTCTAACAGATGAAGAAAAATCAATTACTAATATTTCTGAAGGATTAGTCAGACTCTCGATTGGACTTGAAGATGTAAACGACTTGATAGCTGATATAAACAAAGGACTTTGATGTATAATTTCATCAAAAATGAAACTAGGTAGATATATGCAAAATTCATATTCATACGAAGAGTTAATTCAATGTGGCAATGGCGAGCTATTTGGTCCAGGTAATGCACAATTGCCACAGCCGCCTATGCTAATGTTTGACAGAATCACCCACATTTCAGATGAAGGTGGATTGCATGGTAAAGGTGAAATTATTGCTGAGCTTGATGTAAATCCTGACTTATGGTTTTTTGGTTGTCATTTTAACAATGACCCTGTTATGCCTGGTTGTCTAGGTTTAGATGCTATGTGGCAGCTAATTGGCTTTCACCTAGGATGGTTAGGTGGTCCGGGGCGCGGACGCGCATTGGGTGGTAGTATTAAATTTACCGGTCAAGTGTTACCAACTGCTAAAAAAGTTACCTACCGCATTAATCTTAAGCGTGTTATTGCTCGTAAGCTTTATATGGGTATTGGTGATGCAACGATGGAAGTTGATGGTAAGGTTATTTATGAAGCTAGCGACCTAAAAGTAGGATTATTTACTGATACGAGTGCATTCTAATGAATAGAGTTGTCATCACTGGAATGGGGATTGTTTCTAGCCTAGGCGCAGATTGCGATGAAGTACTAGAATCTTTAAAAACTGCCAAATCTGGCATTAAGTTTGATGAAACCTATGCAGAGCTAGGCTTAAGATCTCACGTTTCTGGACAAGTTGCTGAGGTTGATCCAAGTACGATTATTGATCGAAAAATGATGCGCTTTATGGCAGATGCTGCTATTTACAATGCCATCGCGCTGGATCAAGCCATCAAACAATCTGGCTTAACTGAAGAACAAGTTTCAAACCCACGTACCGGCCTTATTATGGGATCTGGTGGTGCCTCTAACCAAAATGTAGTTGAAGCAGCAGATATTTTAAGAGAGAAGGGTATTAAACGTGTTGGGCCTTATCGCGTTCCACGCACCATGGGTTCAACAACATCAGCTTGCTTATCAACCATGTTCAAAATTAAAGGCATTAATTACTCAATCAGCTCGGCTTGTTCTACTTCTGCCCACTGTATTGGTAATGCGATGGAACAAATTCAAATGGGCAAGCAAGATGTTGTATTTGCAGGTGGCGGTGAGGAGCTAGATTGGTCATTAACGATGTTATTTGATGCTATGGGTGCACTATCAAGCAAATACAATGAAACACCTGAAAAAGCATCACGTGCTTACGATGCTGATCGTGATGGTTTTGTAATTTCTGGCGGTGGTGGTGCATTAGTTCTTGAATCATTAGAGCATGCTCAGGCACGTGGCGCGACTATTTTAGCCGAGCTAACTGGTTATGGCGCTACCTCTGATGGTTTTGACATGGTTGCACCGTCAGGAGAAGGTGCGAAGCGCTGTATGGAGCTCGCTATTTCTACTGTTAATGGTCCAATTGATTATATCAATGCACATGGC
Source organism: Candidatus Thioglobus sp. (assembly GCA_028228555.1). Classification (NCBI taxonomy): domain Bacteria; kingdom Pseudomonadati; phylum Pseudomonadota; class Gammaproteobacteria; family Pseudothioglobaceae (SeqCode); genus Candidatus Thioglobus; species Candidatus Thioglobus sp. The sequence goes on from JAOJBP010000001.1 coordinate 129,284, forward strand.
ACCTCTACACCAGTTGGCGATACGAAAGAGCTTGGCGCTATCAAGGAAGTCTTTGGTGACAATATTCCGAATGTTGGCTCAACCAAATCTTTATCGGGTCATGCACTAGGTGCAGCTGGCGTTAACGAAGCTATTTATTCATTATTAATGATGCAAAATAGCTTTATGGCTGAATCTGTTAACATTGAAAATCTTGATGAAGCTGCTGAAGGTGTTCCTATTGTTCAGTCAACCACCATTCAATCAATTAATCGAGTGATGTCGAATAGTTTTGGCTTTGGCGGTACAAATGCTTGTTTAGTATTTGAAAAATTCAAACCATAAATCAATCCAACTAAATAGTTAAAAAAAAGGCCGCTCTATTTGCGGCCTTTTTAATATACTGAATGTTAGTTAACAGCCTAACTAAGGCCTAGTGTCAATCTCTTGCTTTTCCTTCTCAGAAGGAAGCATATCTTCTTTTGTAATTCCCATAGCAAGAATCATCGAACTAGCAACATAAATCGAAGAATAGGTACCAATAAGTACACCAATTAATAGCGCCATTGCAAAGCTATGAATAATCTCACCACCCAAAAAGAACAAGGCTACTAGTACTAACAACGTTGTTAACGACGTCATAATCGTTCTAGATAAAGTTTGATTAAGCGCGCCATTAATAATAGTCGCTGGATCTACATGGCGAGTCGAAAGAAAGTTTTCACGAATTCGATCAAACACAACAATCGTATCATTTAGTGAATAACCAATGACCGCAAGAACAGCTGCCAATACGGTTAAATCAAATTCAAATTGAAACAGAGAGAAGAAGCCCAGCGTGATAATAACGTCATGAATTAGGGCGGAAATAGAGCCCAATGCAAAACGATATTCAAAACGAAATGCGACATAAATCAAGATGCCTATCAATGCGTATAACATTGCTAAGCCACCATCATTAGTCAACTCTTCACCAACCTTGGGGCCGACAAATTCAACACGTCGAATATCTACATCACTACCTAATAATTGAATAATCTTAGTGCTCAGCTTAGCGCTTGAAATTGACTGCGGCTCAAGGCGTATCAATATCTCATTGGTAGAGCCAAAGTACTGAACATTAGCTCTGTTAAAACCAGCTTCAGCCATTGTCGCTCTAACTTCAGATAGATCTGCACTTTGCTGATAGCCGACTTCAATTAAAGTTCCGCCCGTAAAATCAATACCTAACTTGAGCCCATTAGTTGTTAATGAAAAAATACTCAATGCAATCAACATGGTTGAAAAAATAATAGCATACGTACGCTTGCCAACAAAATCAATGCTTGGAACGTTTAAAGCTTTTAGGCTCATATCGAAATCTCCTCTAATTTTTTACCACCGTAGATCTTGTTGATGATAGCGCGCGAAACAATAATGGCTGTAAACATAGAAGTTACAATACCAATAGACAAAGTAATCGCAAAGCCCTTAATAGGGCCGGTGCCAAAACTAAAGAGCACCAGAGAAGCAATCAGAGTTGTAATGCTCGCGTCTGCAATGGTTAGTAGCGCCTTATCATAACCTGCAGCAATAGATTTCTGAATATTGCTATTTGTACCAAGCTCTTCTTTAATGCGTTCAAAAATAAGTACATTGGCATCAACTGCCATACCCACCGTTAGAACGATACCTGCAATACCTGGCAAAGTTAAAGTTGCTTGTAATAAAGATAAAACAGCCACAATCATCACCAGATTAAGCGTCAAAGCAACATTAGCCACCAAGCCAAAAACTCGATAACGAAATGCCATAAACATCAACACTAAAATAAAACCAACAATAACACTAGTGACACCTTTGGCAATATTATCTGCGCCCAAACTTGGACCAATCGTTCTTTCTTCGATAATCTCAATAGGAGCTGACAATGAGCCTGCTCTTAATAACAGTGATAGGTTTCTAGCTTCGCGTGCGCTATCAATACCTGTAATTTGGAACCTAGATGAAAAGGTTCCTTGAATGGTGGCTGCATTAATAATATCTTGCGTTTTAGAACGCTTTTTAACTAACTTACCATTTTCTGAAACTGTCTCAACTTTGTTTTCAATAAATACAACGGCCATGCGATGATGCAAGTATCTTTTTGTGGTATCTAGCATTGCTCGACCGCCTGCACTGTCTAATGTAATATTAACCATAGGTGTCGCATTTTCAGAGTCTACACCTGAAGCGGCGCCAGTAATATTTTCACCCGTAGCAATCACTCGAGTTTTTAATAATAATGGGCGCCCGTCTCTAAAATAATAAAGCTTAGATCCGATCGGCGCTCTGCCTGATTGAATAGCAGTTTGTGGATCATTCTTCTCATCAACTAAACGAAACTCCAATGTTGCTACCGCACCCAAAATCTCTTTGGCACGCGCCGTATCTTGAACACCTGGAAGTTGTACCACAATACGTTCTAAGCCTTGTTGCTGAATAATAGGCTCTGCAACACCGAGCTCATTGACTCGGTTTCTTAGCGTGGTAATATTTTGCTTTAATGCATGGCTTTTCGCTTCAGTCAGAGCACTTTCACTAATACCAATACTAACGACTAATTCATCATCACTAGCAACGTCAAGCACAACCAGATCGCTTAATTCAGAGTCAATCAAATCTAGCCCAGCATCTTTTGATGTCGGTGTTTTAAAGTGAACTAATAAAACATCTCTTTCTTTATTAATACTCTTATAAAGTCGATCTTTTCTAAGCAATGTGCGTAACTCATTGTAAGATTTATCAAGCGAGCTATTTGCCACCGCTTGCATATCCACCTCTAAAAGAAAATGTACGCCGCCGCGAAGATCCAAGCCAAGCGACATCGCCTTACCACCAAGGCCTGATAGCCATGATGGGACAGATGGCGCCAAATTAAGAGCTGTTACATAATTACGTCCTAAATCCTGCTTTAGAATCTCTTTAGCGCTGAGCTGGGATTTGCTATCCTCAAACCTTACCAACACTCGACGTCCAACTAGCTCAAGCGATTTATAATTCACTTTTTTGCTATCAAGTATCGTTTTAATTTTTTCCGAGTCAGATTCAACAACAGCCGCATCACCCGCAGCAGAGATTTGCACTGCCAAATCTGAGCCAAAAACGTTAGGTAACGCATACAGTACAGACAGCAATAAGAAGAATGCGATTAATGTATTCTTGAGTGCGGAAAATTGATTCATAGCAAGTCTTGGGTTAATTAAATTTTGGCACTGCCTTTAGGTAATTTTTGATTAATACCTTGCTTTTGCACCTTAACAACTACATTTTGTGCAATCTCTAAAGTCGCAAAAGATTCATCGACAGACTTTACTTTGCCAACTACGCCACCATTCGTGACCACTTCATCACCTTCTTTAAGGGCGCCTAATAAAACTTTGTGCTCTTTCGCACGTTTTTGCTGCGGTCTAATGAGTAAAAAATACATCAGTACAAACATCACAATTAAAAATGGCAAGCCACCCATTGGATCACCCGCACCTGATGCCACCTCTTCTGCGAATGCAGGGGTAATAATTAAGTCTAATAAATTCATCTTCTTTTCTCCTATTTAAATAATTACGTCTAGTCCACCCATGTAGCTTTGCAACACGGCTGGAATTTTAATACTACCATCAGCTTGCTGATGGTTCTCTAATATAGCAACCAAAGTTCGTCCTACAGCAAGGCCAGAACCATTCAATGTGTGCAATAATTCTGGCTTATTGGTTTCTTTATTTTTATATCTCAGCTGTAAACGACGTGCTTGAAAATCCTCAAAACACGAACAAGAAGAGATTTCTCTATACGTGTCTTGGCCCGGAAGCCAAACTTCTAAATCGTACGTTTTAGCAGCAGAAAATCCAAGATCGCCTGTGCATAGATTTACCTTTCGATAAGGCAATTCTAACGCTTGTAAAATACCTTCAGCATGAGATGTTAGCACTTCTAAAGCTGCATAAGAATCTTGCGCTTTAACTACCTGTACAAGCTCTACTTTTTCAAATTGGTGCTGTCGAATCAAGCCACGAGTGTCACGTCCATAAGCGCCTGCTTCAGATCTAAAACTTGGCGTATGACCAACAAACTTCAACGGCAAATCTTTTTCATTAACGATGGTATCACGCATCATATTGGTAATAGGCACTTCGCCCGTTGGCGTTAGGTAAAGTGTTTTAGCTTCACCCTCTTCTCCATGCAGATGCGTCTTGAAAAGGTCTGCCTCAAATTTAGGCAATTGGCCTGTCCCCGTTAAAGATTCACTATTAACCAAGTATGGGACATAAGCCTCGGTGTAGCCATTTTTTTCACTATGATGATCCAGCATAAACTGTGTTAATGCTCGATGAAGACGAGCCATTTTACCTGTCATGACCGAGAATCTAGCGCCTGCAATTTTAGCAGCAGTCTCAAAATCAAGGCCGTGCATCTCACCTAAATCAACATGATCTTTAACTTCAAAGTCATAAACACCTGGCTCACCCCATTTTGACACCTCAATATTATCATCTTCAGAATTACCAGCAGGCACTGATTCATGAGGGATGTTTGGCATGGATAAGACAATATCATCAATTTTAGTCTGGATTTCTTGTAATTCGGACTTAGCGCTCTCAAGCTCATCACCTAAATTGGTCACTGCTTGAAGTAAAGGCTTTATGTCCTCACCGGCTGCTTTGGCTTTTCCAATAGACTTAGATTGTGTATTACGCAGATTTTGTAGTTCTTGGGTTTTAACCTGATTTTTTTTTCTTCTATTTTCTAAATCAGTTAACTCTTTGATATCGAAAGAAAAATTGCGCCTACTAAGCGCTTTGGCGACCGACTCTACGTCATTTCTTAGTTGCTTTATACTTAGCATTGGTATATAATAGTTTCCTTATATTGATTTGAAGTCCTTGTCAACCCATAGATTTCAAATAAAACTCATTCAGGAAATTATACTATGTTTAACTCTTTTTCATCTGCTGATGCATGCAAACTATTAGCTAATGGAGCACAGCTTGTAGACGTTCGCACAACAGCGGAATTTTCTCGTGGTGCACTCCCTAATGCAATCAGTTTGCCACTTCAGGGCATCATGAATGCGACCAATGTTATAGACAAAAATAAAGCTATAATTTTGTATTGTTTAAGTGGTGCACGCTCTGCAACGGCCAAAAATTATTTAACTCAGATGGGGTTTACAGAAGTGCATGATTTAGGTTCATTCAAAAACTACAACTGCGAATAATTTCCCTTTGTAATTACAAGTAATTGCTCTTACATTGCTTGTTAAAATCCTCTTATAAAGAATTAATTATGAAGCTAAATGAGAGTTAAAAGTACCTGGCACAAAACCCAAGTCAAAACCATTGATGATATCGCTGGTGCTCTAGCTTTTAACGCTTGGCGTATTACTAAAAATCATTTAGAAGATTTAATCAATGAAGCTTATGTGATCGAAAAAGAGCAGGTATTTGATGTGATTCAAGAATACTTATGCTATTTAATTCAGTGTGTCGACCGGCTATCTTTTGACATTCTTGATGCTAAAAAACGCCAAGAATTAGTAATTGCGCTTGCCAAACAATCAGCTGATTATTATCATGAAAATAAAGGCGAGCGCATTGGCCCAGGCGATCACTGGAAAGAGTTTATCCAAACCTACAATGCTCGCTCTAAAGATTATAGTGATTATGAATTTAAAGATGGTGAGCCAAATTACCTATTCATGCGCTACTTTGGTGAGAAAATCCAGCACGCTATGACTGAGGTCGATGAAAAATGGATCATTCAGCAAATGGTTGAAATTCAAGCGCCTAAAGCCTTTAAATCTATCAAAAAGAGTGTGAATGATCTTGTGTCGGTAGAACAAATTGTATCGAAAGAAGAAAAAGTCATTAAAAAGAAGAACAAAATACCACGCTCTAAACGTCCATCCACTCGACAAGACATTACTTATAAGAACGAATCCTCAAGTGATAACATCGTTTAACTTGTAATTAATCCTAAATGCCCTTAGATACTCCTTATCGAAATAAAAAAATTAGGAGCTATTTATGATTACCATGTGCACAAGTTGTGGCGGTCTTAACAAACTGCCAACAGATAAACTTAACAACAATCCAAACTGTGGGAAATGCAGTAAGCCGCTTTATATGGGTGAGCCTATTTCAATGAATGGCGCTCAACTCACGCGCGCTATTGATAAAACAGATGAGCTTTTAGTTGTAGATTTTTGGGCAACTTGGTGTGGCCCGTGTCAGCAGTTTGCTCCCACTTTTAAACAAGCTGCTAGTCAATTAGAACCTAGGGCGCGTTTTATTAAAATTGAAACAGAAGCTGAACAAGCTATTTCTGCCAAATATAATATTCGCTCAATTCCAACATTAGTGATGTTTAAAAATGGCCAGGAAATTGACCGTGTATCTGGCGCATTAAGTTCGCCAGACTTTATTAATTGGGTTAATAAGCATGGATAGATCAAAAATTAGCCGATTCGTAAAATTTCTAAAATTTTATCTTTCTAGACAATAATAAGCGAAAAAATCATCGAAATATAGCTTTAAAATCTTATTTTTGGCTATTTTTCGATAAAAAGCGGGTATTTATTAGTCTTTAAACCCTCATTTTCAATATTTCTGAAATTTTTAAACTAAGATTTTAAGCGTTAAATGCCAACTAACAACCATTTAACTCACTTTTGCTAAAATGCTCTTGAGTCCTGGCTTGTTTGCAAAAATTTCTTCTTTGCTAAGACCATCCATCTCATGAGGAAAGATTAGCCAGTCATCAGTTTTATGCAGATAATAGTCAGGCTCGATTTTGGTTTTATTGTTGTCTGGCTTATACCAAGGAACAGCAATCCGAATATCCGTTGGCGTATTTTTGCGAGACTTGGTGTGCAAAGTATCAATAATAGCTTGGATGCTTCTTCCAGAATCAAACACATCATCAACCAATAGCAGCTTATCTGCGGCATTGATATTACGAATCAGATAGCCCAAACCATGCACTTGAACCTGGTCACGTCGGTCGTCAATACCGTCATAAGAAGAGGTTCGAATGGCGATATGATCTGTGTCATTACCAAGATAAGCCAATATTTCTTGAATAGCAATACCTACTGGAGTTCCACCACGCCACACTCCAACAATAAAATCGGGTTTAAACTCGCTATTGTGAATGGCAACTCCAAGTCTAAAAGAATCTAGTAATAAGTCATCCGCTGTTATATACGTTTTTTCTACCGACATTGTTATAGAAATACAAACTTTGCAATGAACAGAGCGCTAACAACATACATACCTGAGCTTAAAGAAGACGCTTTACCAGTGAATAACTTCATCACCACATAACTAATAAAACCAAAAGCGATACCTTGAACAATTGAAAAAGTAAATGGCATCATGAGAACCGTTATAAGAACAGGAACAGCTTCTGTTAAATCAGTCCAATCAACCTTAGCTAAGCCAGCAGACATCAACACCGCAACAAACAATAAAGCTGGAGCAGTAGCATACGAAGGCACAATTGAAACTAGAGGCGCAAAGAATAAAGCCACAAAAAATAAGCCTGCTGCAACGACTGCAGTTAGTCCAGTTCGTCCACCAGCGCTAATACCTGAACCAGATTCGATAAAGCTAGTTGTAGTAGAAGTACCCAAGCCAGCACCTACGATTGTCGCGACACTATCTGCAGTCATTGCTTTTTTCATATTGGGTAAATTGCCATCTTTATCAAGCATATTGCCCTGATGTGCAACTGCAATTAAAGTGCCTGATGTGTCAAAAAGATCAACAAAAAGAAAAGCAAAAATTACACCAATCATAGCAATATCAAATGCACCAGCAATATCAAGCTTCATGTAGGTTGGCTCGAGTGAAGGTGGCATGGACATAAAGCCAGAGAATTCAATCATACCCATCATTAAAGCAATAACTGTAATAGTAATGATAGTAATCATTACCGCGCCAATAACTTTTCTGTATGCCAGAATAGCAATCATCAACAACCCAAATAAGGTTAGTAAAGATTCTGGTCTAGTGACATCTCCAAGGGTTACAAAAGTAGCTGCATGATCGACAACTAGACCTGAGTTTTTAAGAGCGATTAATGCTAAGAAAAAACCAATACCTGCTGCAATAGCATAACGCAAAGTCATTGGAATACTTTCAACTACCCATTGACGTAACTTAAAAATACTAATAAGTAAAAAAATTATGCCTGAGAATAATACTGCACCTAGTGCAATTTCCCAGTTATACCCCATACCCATTACAACACCAAAAGTGAAAAATGCACTCAAACCAACACCTGGAGCTAATACCACCGGATAGTTGGCATACAATCCCATGATTAATGAACCAACAATAGCAGCGATAATAGTTGCCGTAAAGACAGCACCTTTATCCATGCCTGCCATACTTAATACATCAGGGTTTAATACAATAATGTATGACATGGTTAAAAAAGTTGTAATACCGGCAATAACCTCGGTTTTAATCGTACTGCCGCGATTGACAATATCAAAGTATTTATTAATCATTTTATTACTCTCCTCATTTTTTTTAATTTTGACAGTTATATCCTAAATTGAGTAAAGGATGTAAAAAAATCAAAAAAAAACCCCAGAAATCGTAATGATTTCTGGGGTTTTTAGAATTAAAGCCTAGCAATGTCCTACTCTCACATGGGGAGACCCCACACTACCATCGGCGCTAAGTGGTTTCACTTCTGAGTTCGGAATGGGATCAGGTGGGTCACACTTGCTATTGTCACTAAGCAAACTGGTTGCAATACTGTATTAAATACAGCTGTTGCTAATTAAAAAGTTTCTATATCTTGATTAATAAATTAATCTGAGATATAACAATTAAATACATTTATAAAGTTTGTACACTTACTCAGTGTATTGCATGACACATCAACACAAAAACTATAGATTGAATAAATTAATATCCAAATAATTTGGGTGTTATATGGTCAAGCCTCACGATCAATTAGTACACGTTAGCTTCATGTATCGCTACACTTCCACACCGTGCCTATCAACCTCGTAGTCTCCGAGGGATCTTTAGGACAGTTAAACTGTCAGGGAGACCTCATCTTGGGAGGGGCTTCCCGCTTAGATGCTTTCAGCGGTTATCCTTTCCAAACATAGCTACTCGGCAATGCGACTGGCGTCACAACCGAAACACCAGAGGTTTGTCCATTCCGGTCCTCTCGTACTAAGAACAGCTTCCCTCAAGTCTCCAACGCCCACGGTAGATAGGGACCGAACTGTCTCACGACGTTCTAAACCCAGCTCGCGTACCACTTTAAATGGCGAACAGCCATACCTGCTTCAGCCCCAGGATGTGATGAGCCGACATCGAGGTGCCAAACACCGCCGTCGATGTGAACTCTTGGGCGGTATCAGCCTGTTATCCCCGGCGTACCTTTTATCCGTTGAGCGATGGTCCTTCCACTCAGAACCACCGGATCACTAAGACCTAGTTTCCTACCTGCTCGACGTGTCAGTCTCGCAGTCAAGCACCCTTTTACCTTTGCGCTCATTGCACGATGTCCGACCGTGCTGAGGGTACCTTTGCGCTCCTCCGTTACTCTTTAGGAGGAGACCGCCCCAGTCAAACTACCCACCATGCATTGTCCCCGATCCAGATAATGGACCAAGGTTAGAACCCCAACTATACCAGGGTGGTATTTCAAGGTTGGCTCCACTCTAACTAGCGTTAAAGCTTCAAAGCCTCCCACCTATCCTACACAAGTAGAATCAGAGTTCAATGCAAAGCTGTAGTAAAGGTGCACGGGGTCTTTCCGTCTGGCCGCGGGTATACTGCATCTTAACAGCAATTTCAATTTCACTGAGTCTCGGGTAGAGACAGTGTGGCCCTCGTTACGCCATTCGTGCAGGTCGGAACTTACCCGACAAGGAATTTCGCTACCTTAGGACCGTTATAGTTACGGCCGCCGTTTACTTGGGCTTCGATCAAAAGCTTCGGACGAATCCTAACCTCATCAATTAACCTTCAAGCACCGGGCAGGCGTCACACCCTATACGTCCACTTACGTGTTTGCAGAGTGCTGTGTTTTTAATAAACAGTCGGAGCCACCTGGTATCTTCAACTCTTTTCGGCTTCATCAGCAAGTGATTACACCTACAAAGAGCACACCTTCTCCCGAAGTTACGGTGTCATTTTGCCTAGTTCCTTTACCCGAGTTCTCTCAAGCGCCTTAGAATTCTCATCTCGTCCACCTGTGTCGGTTTGGGGTACGGTTTCATATAACCTATAGCTTAGAGGATTTTCCTGGAAGCATGGTATCACTCACTTCGTCCAAAAGAGGACTCGTTATCACGCCTTGAAATAGAGGTTCCCGGATTTTCCTAAGAACCATTTCTACACGCTTGAACAAGGACAACCATCGCCTTGCTGAGCTAACCTTCTCCGTCTTCCCATCGCAGTTATATGAAGTACAGGAATATTAACCTGTTTCCCATCGACTACGCATTTCTGCCTCGCCTTAGGGGCCGACTAACCCTACGCCGATTAACGTTGCGTAGGAAACCTTGGACTTCTGGCGAGGGGGTTTTTCACCCCCTTTATCGTTACTCATGTCAGCATTCGCACTTCTGATACCTCCAGCATCCCTCACAGGACACCTTCAACGGCTTACAGAACGCTCTCCTACCATCGCAATAAATTGCGATCCATAGCTTCGGTATGTAGTTTTAGCCCCGTTAAATCTTCCGCGCAAACCGACTCGACCAGTGAGCTATTACGCACTCTTTAAAGGAATGGCTGCTTCTAAGCCAACCTCCTGGCTGTCTGGGCCTTTTCACATCGTTTCCCACTTAACTACAATTTTGGGACCTTAGCTGATGGTCTGGGTTGTTTCCCTTTCCACCACGGACGTTAGCACCCGCAGTGTGTCTCCCATGCTCATACTTTCAGGTATTCGGAGTTTGCAATGGTTTACTAAGACTTGACGTCCCGCTAGCCATAACAGTGCTCTACCCCCTGAAGTAATACATGAGGCTCTACCTAAATAGATTTCGGAGAGAACCAGCTATCTCCGGGTTTGTTTGGCCTTTCACCCCTATCCACAGCTCATCCCCTCATTTTTCAACATAAGTGGGTTCGGGCCTCCAGTTAGTTTTACCTAACCTTCACCCTGGCCATGGATAGATCACCCGGTTTCGGGTCTACTCCCAGCTACTAATCGCCCATTTAAGACTCGGTTTCCCTACGGCTCCCCTATTGGTTAACCTTGCAACTGAGAAGTAAGTCGCTGACCCATTATACAAAAGGTACGCAGTCACGGAATAAATCCGCTCCTACTGCTTGTATGCATACGATTTCAGGTTCTATTTCACTCCCCTCCCGGGGTTCTTTTCGCCTTTCCCTCACGGTACTTGTTCACTATCGGTCATTAGAGAGTATTTAGCCTTGGAGGGTGGTCCCCCCATATTCAAACAGCGTTTCACGTGCGCCGCCTTACTCGATTTCACATAAATTAAACTTTCCTATACGGGACTATCACCCTGTATCGTTGAACTTTCCAGAACATTCTAGTAATTTAAAATATGCTTAAGGGCTGGTCCCCGTTCGCTCGCCGCTACTAAGGGAATCTCGGTTGATTTCTTTTCCTCTAGGTACTTAGATGTTTCAGTTCCCTAGGTTAGCTTCAGTGACCTATGTATTCAGTCAAAGATAATGGTCTGATGACCATTGGGTTTTCCCATTCGGAGATCTCCGGGTTAAAGCTTATTTATCAGCTAACCGAAGCTTATCGCAGATTATCACGTCCTTCATCGCCTTCTAATGCCAAGGCATCCGTCGTATGCACTTATTCACTTGACCATATAACCCCAAAGTATCTGAGTTACATGATTCTTATTCACCAAGAAGTCACAAATTGTAATAAATTACAATCGGTGAATTCTATTTTTTATTATTCAATGAGAGAAATAAATCTCTCACTGAGAATCCATATTTTTTGAAATTGTTGTGTCAATGCAATACACCAATGATAACTGTCATCACAACAGTCATCGCGTTGTTATATTGTATATTTACAAACTTTACTTCATGTATTAAATTGTTAAAGAGCTCCAAACTCGAAAGCTTGGTATAAAAACTTAAACAAAGTAACAATTACGTTAACTTGTTTAAGTTTTTAAACTTTAGAATAAGTGGTGGAGCCAGGGAGGATCGAACTCCCGACCTCTTGCGTGCAAGGCAAGCGCTCTCCCAGCTGAGCTATGGCCCCAATAGATTATGATAATATCATAAAATGGTGGGTCTGGGTGGATTTGAACCACCGACCTCACCCTTATCAGGGGTGCGCTCTAACCAACTGAGCTACAGACCCGTAAAACAATAAATTGTCTTTAAGGGTCACTTAGTCTATTCTTTAAATTTTATCAAATAACTTGTTGTGGACACTCATACTTTTCTTAAGGAGGTGATCCAACCCCAGCTTCCGCTAGGGTTACCTTGTTACGACTTTACCCCAGTCATGAATCACACCGTGGTAACCGTCCCCTGTAAACAGTTAGACTAGCTACTTCTGGTGCAACCCACTCCCATGGTATGACGGGCGGTGTGTACAAGACCCGGGAACGTATTCACCGTGGCATTCTGATCCACGATTACTAGCGATTCCGACTTCACGGAGTCGAGTTGCAGACTCCGATCCGGACTACGAAAAGGTTTATGAGATTAGCACCACCTCGCGGCTTAGCAACCCTTTGTCCTTCCCATTGTAGCACGTGTGTAGCCCTGGTCGTAAGGGCCATGATGACTTGACGTCGTCCCCGCCTTCCTCCGGTTTATCACCGGCAGTCTCCTTATAGTTCCCACCATGACGTGCTGGCAAATAAGGATAGGGGTTGCGCTCGTTACGGGACTTAACCCAACATCTCACGACACGAGCTGACGACAGCCATGCAGCACCTGTATCACGGTTCCCGAAGGCACCAATCCATCTCTGGAAAGTTCCGTGTATGTCAAGACCAGGTAAGGTTCTTCGCGTTGCATCGAATTAAACCACATGCTCCACCGCTTGTGCGGGTCCCCGTCAATTCCTTTGAGTTTTAACCTTGCGGCCGTACTCCCCAGGCGGACAACTTAACGCGTTAGCTTCGCCACTAAGAGGTAAACCCTCCCAACGGCTAGTTGTCATCGTTTACGGCGTGGACTACCAGGGTATCTAATCCTGTTTGCTACCCACGCTTTCGTACCTCAGTGTCAGTATTAGTCCAGAAAGCTGCCTTCGCCATTGATGTTCCTTCAGATATCTACGCATTTCACCGCTACACCTGAAATTCCACTTTCCTCTCCTATACTCTAGTTTGCCAGTTTCAAATGCAGTTCCCAGGTTGAGCCCGGGGCTTTCACATCTGACTTAACAAACCACCTACGCACGCTTTACGCCCAGTAATTCCGATTAACGCTTGCACCCTCCGTATTACCGCGGCTGCTGGCACGGAGTTAGCCGGTGCTTCTTCTAAAGTTAACGTCAAGGCTAAAGAGTATTAATCTTTAGCTTTTCTTCACAATTGAAAGTGCTTTACAACCCTCAGGCCTTCTTCACACACGCGGTATTGCTGGATCAGGCTTGCGCCCATTGTCCAATATTCCCCACTGCTGCCTCCCGTAGGAGTCTGGGCCGTGTCTCAGTCCCAGTGTGGCTGATCATCCTCTCAGACCAGCTAAAGATCGTCGCCTTGGTGAGCTTTTACCTCACCAACAAGCTAATCTTACGCAGGCTCATCAAATAGTGAAAGCTTATAAATAGAGGCCCTCTTTACTCCGTAGAGATTATGCGGTATTAATCCGGATTTCTCCGGGCTATCCCCCGCTATTTGGTAGATTCCTACGCGTTACTCACCCGTCCGCCACTCGACGCCTGTTAGCAAGCTAACATCGTTTCCGTTCGACTTGCATGTGTTAAGCATACCGCCAGCGTTCAATCTGAGCCAGGATCAAACTCTTCAGTTTAATTCTAACTATTTTGAAGCTTGGCTACACTTATAAATAAGTGCGCTTTGCGTTCAGTTTTTTTAAAAGCTTGATTGCTTTAGTTTTTTAATGTGCACTTGCACAATTTAATGTACGAGTGCCCACACAAGTTATTTGATATATTTTTAAAGAGCTACTGCAAAAAATGTAATTGTTATGCAGTGAAAGATGGAAATTATACAGCGTTAAATCTACTTGTCAACACTTATTTCAACTTTCTTTTGCAAAAAACTTTTTACTTTTTTCGTGCAGTGAAAGCGCAGAATTATACTAAGATTTTTTTGATGGTCAAGCGTTATTTTGATTATTTTTTAAATTAATTCTTTAGGGGTTAATTTACTCTTTGGAACTGCTTTATTAAGCCACTTATCTGCCTTATCAAGATCAACAACTTCTTGATGAACATCGATCATTTCCATATCATTATCATTCCAACCTTTAATGCCCATCTTTAATGATCGAACATTTTCAAATCCCAACTGTTGCATTGTCTGAGCCGCTAGGACGCTTCTATTACCTGATCGACAAATAATGACGATATTTTGGTTTCTTGCTTTGGCAAGCTCTGGGACGGTGTCGTCATAATTCCAAACACAGGCTCCTTCGAGCACCCCTCTAGGAATATGTAATGAATTTCTAATGTGCATCATCTCATACTCATAAGTTTCTCTTATGTCTAATAGAATAAGAGTTGATGTTGTGCTAATCTCTTCTTCCAGATCCCAAGGAAAGATTTCGTCCACTGTTTTTAACGCTAATTCTACTAACTGTTGATATTGATCCATCTCCTAATTCCTATTTACAGCAGCCTTTCTCAGTCACCATTACTGCGACCTCTACTCGAGAGGACAACGATAGTTTTTTTAAAATTGATTTAACATGTAGTTTGACTGTACCGTCTGAAATGCCTAATTCTCTCGCAATTACTTTATTACTATGTCCTATCGATAGTTGGCACGCCACTTCCTTTTCTCGATTAGTTAAAATTTCAAATGATGGCTCGTTCTCGTTTAATTCATTACGTAAAACTTTGGCTAAAATATGCGTCATGTCTTGTGCCACAACAATTGAGCCTTTTGAGATTTCATTCAATGCATCGACTAATTCATCAGGATCCATGTCTTTAAGTAAATAGCCTTGAGCTCCGTATTTAAGACAATTGCGTAAATCATTTTCTTCTGTGCTTGTTGTTAACATAACAACTGGCGCTATCGTCTGACGTGTTTTTAGTATCTGCAAAACCTCTACACCCGACATCTGAGGCATGCGTAAATCGAGAAGAATAATATCAACTTCTAAAGATGCAAGCTCTTCCAAGCCTTGTTCTGGTGATGAGGCAGCACTGGCCGAAATATTTTTTGATTCCAGTAAGGCGATTAAACCATTTCTGAAAAGTGTGTGGTCATCAATTATATATATATTCATATTCTTTTTATTTAGCGAAATTAACAATAATGCGAGTGCCTTCGTCTATCTCAGATTCAACCTCAATTTCAGCACCAATTCGCTCGGCACGTTCTTTCATAATATTCATACCAATATTATTCCCCATTATTTCACCAGGGCTTTGATCTTTTACGAAGCCAATGCCGTCATCTTCGATGAGTAGCTGACAATGCGGTTTTGCCATGAGTAAGATCCTAACATTACGCGCACTGGCATGTTTTCGTATATTACTTAAGGCTTCCTGAGTTATACGCATAATTTGCATCTCAACCTCGGGATCAACCCTTATCTTCCCTTTAACTTGTAAAAAAGTCGCAATACCTTCTTCAGATTTAAAGCGATTGACTAGATTTTCCAATGAAACCTCAATCCCCTTGGGGTCCAATGGAACACGAAAGTTGCACATCAATTCTCGCAGCTCTTGATTAGCTTGGTTAATATGAGTTTGTAAAGTTTCAACTTGATGATAAGCATCCATTTGTTCAGCCTGCTTCAATGAATTACCCAATACACTGACTTGTAATTTAAGACTATAAATGGTTTGCGCCAAAGAATCGTGAATTTCTTGCGATAAAAATAAGCGTTCTTGTGAAAGCTCCATACGCTTAGTTTGCTCATTTAAAAAAGACTTATCCAATGCGATAGCGATATTTTCAGCAATCGATTCTAATAACGCCCTTTCATCAAAAGCAAGTGAAGGCTCACTATCAAAAAACAAGTTAAATATGCCTAAGGTTTTTCCATGATGACGCAGTGGGATAAAGATGGTACCGACATCAGCTACTTTTTTAGATTGATTGCCGATACATTTAGCGCAAGAATGTACACTGAACTGCACGCCTGATTGCTTGGCCATTGCCACTTCGCCACAAAAACAATCACTACTCAAAACTTGAGACTCTTGACCTTCTTTGTCAATAACACCTACTTGAGAGATGAGATGCAACTCTCCATCATCAGCCAAGCTTCTCGCAACGCCTGAACTTGCGCCTGTCATACTTACAAACATACCTAAGAAATATTCGAATAATTCATCAGTTGAATGTAATTGATTGAGCTTTGATGACACACTATAAAGTGTTTCCAATGAGGCTGATTTATGGCTAAGACGCTGGATTTGTTTCTTAAGAATACTTTCCATATCATCATAAAGATGCTGGTTTTCATCAATTAAGTGGTTAATCGCTGTTGCAACAGGTTGGAACGTTGTGTTATGAGCCTCATCTAGGCGTATATTTTGGTTATATTTAAAGCCTGTTACCCATTTTTGTAAATTAGCAAAGGGCAAAAGAAAATCTTTGCGAATCGAAAGATATAACCCAAAATAAATTAGCAAAATCAAGGAAACTAAGAGGGCGTCAATAATATTTTGAGTTTTGTATACTAAGGCAATCTCAGTAAATAGAAACGGAGAAAGTAAGACTGTTACGATAAAGTATAGATAAAATTTATATTGAATCTTCATCATTTACCAATACAAAAAGAAGAGAAAATTTCACCCAACAAATCATCTGAAGAAAACTCGCCAGTAATACTGCCCATGGCTTGCCCGGCATGGCGAAGATCTTCTGCCATTAATTCAATGGCGCCGCCATCGAGCTGCATTAAAGCATTGCTAATAGATTCCAGTGACTCTTCAAGAGCAATAATATGGCGCTTACGTGCCAAAACCACGCCTTCTGCACCACTATCAAGTCCGGCCCTATCGGCCAGTTCTTGTTTTAACAAGTCTACACCTTTTATATCTTTTGCACAAATAGATAGATGTGTCTTATTATTCTCAACAGTTCTTTCAACTTTCTCACCCGTGAGGTCAATTTTATTCTTAATAATTAATAATTTTTTAGGAGCAACGGTTTCAGGTAATACTGAAAAATCAGGGGCTTGGTCCTGAGCGTCATACATCATTAACACTACATCTGCTTTGGCAATTGCATCTATAGCTCTCCTAATGCCTTCCTTTTCAACTATATCCCGGCTTTCATGTAATCCTGCAGTATCGATAATATTAAGTGGCATACCATTAATATGTATAGTCTCTCGCAGTACATCTCTTGTCGTGCCAGCAATATCTGTCACAATAGCGCTAGAGCGCTGAGTTAGCGCATTTAATAAAGATGACTTTCCAGCATTGGGTTTGCCAGCAATAGCCACATTTAAGCCCTCACGCAAAATAGCACCCTGTGTAGCAGAATGAAGAATTTTTTGGATTTCTTCTTGAATGGCCTGTGTTTTTTCTTTCACTTGTTCTGATTGTAGAAAATCAATTTCTTCATCTGAAAAGTCAATCGTTGCCTCTATAAAGACTCGTAACTCGATAATAGAACGAGTTAGCGTATTTACTTGTTTTGAAAACACGCCAGACAAAGATCTTAGTGCAGAGCGTGAAGCCTGTTCAGAATTGGCTTCAATAATATCTGCTACCGCTTCGGCTTGCACCAGGTCGATTTTTCCATTCAAAAAAGCACGTTTCGAAAATTCACCTGGCTCAGCTGGTTTGGCACCTAAGGCAATCGAGGATTCTATTAAAGAGCGCATAACACTAAGCCCGCCATGACCTTGAAATTCAAGTACGTCTTCGCCCGTAAAAGAGTTTGGCCCTGGGAAAAATAACGCAATGCCTTTATCGACTTCGATATGATTATTGTCAAAAAACGATCCATAATGTGCATAACGAGGCCTGGGCACAAAACCTAGCATCTTTTGAGCAATCGTTTGACTCAGTGGGCCAGAAACACGAACAACACCAATACCGCCTTTACCAATACTACTGGCAAGCGCACAAATGGTTGATTCGCTACTACTCATGTTTAAACCTGGTTAAAGTATTGTGTTAGATATTGATCGAAGCTTATAGTATCAGACTCTTCAATCTCACGCTGCTGTTTACAAGATTCTTGTGCCTGAGCATCTAGATAATCAAAATGCGCCTGATTAATATCGTGCGATAGAAAATCTTGTCGATATTGCTCTGCATACATATTGATATGGTCAAAAAATCCTTGGCCTTGCTTTTTCATACTGCTTAACACTTGTGCAGATGGTGTTAGATCTGGATTATTAAAACGCT
Source organism: Candidatus Thioglobus sp. (assembly GCA_028228555.1). Taxonomy (NCBI): domain Bacteria; kingdom Pseudomonadati; phylum Pseudomonadota; class Gammaproteobacteria; family Pseudothioglobaceae (SeqCode); genus Candidatus Thioglobus; species Candidatus Thioglobus sp. The sequence continues at coordinate 147,788 of JAOJBP010000001.1, forward strand.
GAGCGATCTCCTCAACTTCTTGCACATATATCGATCCAAAAAGAGTGGCACATGACGCTAAGTCTTTGGTGATTTGAGCGCCGAGCTCAGCAATTGATACCTCTTTAGATTGGCGTTTAAGTTTCAGCTTTGGCCTGCGGCCTTGGTGTGCAACCAACTTGTCGTTATTGTCAATTTCAAATTGTTCTCGAGTAGAAATAGCGGGAGAGTCTTTTAATAAGCAAAATAGTAAAAAAACTTCTAAAAAGTGAATCTGTTGCTCATCAATCCCTAATGGCAAAGAAGAATTAACATCTAATGACCTTAACTCAATATAAGCAATACCCTTTTCATTCAAACTATCGAGTGGTTTTTTTCCAGGCTCCACCAAAGGTTTAGGTCGAACAGAAGCATAATATTCATTTTCAATCTGTAAGATATTAGTATTAAGTTGCTGATACTCTCCATTTACCTTAATGCCGAACTTTTCATGTTCACTGCATGTTGTGGCCATTCCCGATTTAAGCGAATGGACATAATGACTTAATGAGTTGTAGTTGGCTTTTACGCCCGCTTCATCTTCGCGCAAATTTTGATAGCCGATATCGCCCATGCGTAAAGAAGTTGCGTAAGGTGCATATAAAGTTGAATTGTTAAATTCAACCAAAGAATGTTGTCGATACCCTTTTAAGAATGATTTACAAACAGCAGGTGATGCACCAAATAAATAAGGCACAATCCACCCATAGCGCACCACATTTCGGGTCAATGCCATATAGGCTTCATCTTTATTATGATCATTGACAGATATTGCGCAAAACTTTTCAATAAATTTTTCAGAAAATGAATAGTTAAAATGAATACCTGCAATAACCTGCATCACACTTCCATAGCGATTTGCCAAGCCTTGACGATAAACTGTTTTCATCTTGCCACGATTACTAGATCCATACTGTGCAATAGGGATATAAGTCTTGCCACGCATCACACATGGCATGCTGGCTGGCCAAAAACTCTGATCCTTGGGTAGTCGACAATATAGATAGTGCTGAGTATCTTGCAAAAAATCCAATACAGACTTAGCATTGGATAACGGCGGAGTCACCAGTTCTAACAAAGATTCGGAAAAATCTGTTGTGATATTAGGATGAGTTAGCGCACAGCCCAAGGTGCTAGGATGTGGGGCTTGCGATAGTCCGCCTTTTTCAGAAACGCGCAGGCCTTCTTTCTCAACACCCATCATATTACCTGACAGTAATTGCGCATAAGGCTTGAGTAATTGAATTTTTTGCTCTATGTTCAAAGGACTTACAAATTAAAATAAAGCTTATTTTACCATTAGCTGATTCAAATGAAGACAATCAAGGCTGTTGTTGGCGTACTGCAAAATTCTGCCAACGAGATACTTATAGCGAAGCGCCAAGCGCATCAATTTATGGCTGGCTTTTGGGAGTTACCAGGTGGCAAAATTGAGCCTACAGAGTCTGATCAAGAAGCCATTATCAGAGAGCTAAAAGAAGAACTAGACATTGTGGTGACGGATTTATCGATTCACCAAACCCTAACTTATCAATACCCTGATAGACTGATAAAATTAAACATTTACAATATTAATCAATACCAAAACACCCCCATTGGGGCTGAAGGTCAAGAAATCACTTGGAGTGGAATTGAGCATTTGGCTCACTTTAACTTATTGCCGACCATGAGAGATTTTATCAATTCAATCACATTGCCTAATAAATACTGGATCACGCCATCGAGTGAGCATCAAAGTGATGCATGGATGGCAAAATTTGATGAAAAGCTAAAACAAGGTATTAGCCTCATACAACTTCGTAGCAAAGTTAAACTAGATAGCGACTTTATTCAACAACTTTACAACCAATGTCATCAAGTTAACGCCAAGTTATTATTAAACATTCCAAATAAAACTTTCAAGGAAGGCTATTGTGATGGATGGCACCTCACCACCAATGAAATGCTTAATCTAAAAGAGAGGCCATGTGGCGCTAACCAAATACTCAGCGCTTCAACCCATGATTTAAATGAAGCACTAAAAGCTCAATCCTTAGGTGCCGACTTTGTAGTTATTTCGCCCGTTCAAGCAACACAAACACATCCAGATACCGCCCCAATTGGCTGGGACGCGGCTAAAGAAGTGGTAGATCAGTTAAATATTCCTGTGTATTTCCTAGGTGGCATGACCCTGAATGATTTAAACAAAACTTTAAATTTGGGTGCTCAAGGAATTGCCGGCGTCAGTTCTTTTTAAAAATTAAGCCCTGGCAAGTATCAACACATCGCAAGTTCCAACGCCCGCTTTAAGCACCGTTTTTGCTAATTCATTAAGACTTGATCCTGTGGTCATGACATCATCAACTAGTAACACTTTCTGATAGTCCATAGCCTGTGCGCTAAACGCATTTTTTATTTCAAGTTTGCGTTCATCTAAATTGAGTGTTGAAAGTGCGCGCGTCATTTTGGTTCGCTTGACACTTTGCTGATCAATCAACCCTATGGTGTTTTTAGAGATCACTCTTAATAACTCATGCGTTTGGTTGTAGCCTCTTTCTTTGAGTCTTTGACGACTTAAAGGCAATGGAATTATTGCATCATACTCACCTTGTTCAAGAATAATATCTAAGTATTTTTCGTACAATTTATGTGCTAAAAAATCACCAACACAAAGTTGATGATTAAATTTAAAGTGTTTAACTAAAGTGGCACAACTACCAGAGTAATCATATAGCGTATAAGCTTTAGAGAATAGCGGCGCTTGGGTCAAACATGCACCGCAAAAATGTAGCTTAGATTTTAAAGGTGCAGCACAGGATTGGCATCGATGATCGGCATTATTTAAACTTTGTTCGCATTCGTCGCAGACGCAAAAACTTGAATATTGCATACAAAGTACACAAGTCTGTTTGGGGAAAAGACGCTTTAGCCTCGAGTAAATACCCATGTCATCGAGTCTGACATTTCTTCTCTAAAGCAATAATCTTCCTCTTTAAATGTTTTTAAATCTTGCGGATTTTTAATGCGATTTTTAATCATAAATTGAACCATTAATCCGCGAGCTCGCTTGGCATAGATGCCAATAATTTTATAGGTATCATTTTTTAATTCTTTAAAAACAATATTAATAACTTGCGCCTTTAATGCTTTTTTATCAATACCTTTAAAATACTCATTAGATGCCAAGTTAATAATCACTTCTGTCTCATCTTCATTGAGTAGTTTGGAGATTTTATCACCCCAAAATTCGTACAAATTTTTACCCTTGGAGTTTTCAAGCTTAGTGCCCATTTCTAATCGATAAGGGGCAATTAAATCCAGGGGACGTATCACCCCATAAAGCCCTGAAAGCATGCGTAAATTATCTTGTGCAAACTCTAGATCTTTTTTGGATAAATTTGGCGCATCAATACCGTTATAAACATCGCCCTTAAAGGCGAGTAGTGCTTGTTTGGCATTGTTAAAATCAAAGGGTGTTGAAAAATTTTGAAAGCGCGTGTAATTTAACTCTGACAATTTTTTACTAATCGACATAAGCTTAGAGAGCTCAACTTGGGTTTTTTGTTTAAGAATTTTAACCAGGATCTTTGACTCATTGAGTTGGCGAGTTGATGTGTAATCTTGTATATCGGGAGGAGAAAAATCTTGAGTTTTAGAAGGGGAAATAACCGCTAACATGGGCGCATTGTTTTTTATCAATAATTAATAAATATTCTACCTTATTATTCTAAGCAAATACACTCTCACACTAAGGGATTTGAACTTAAATAGAGGGGGCTTTTAGTTTATAATTAATAGATTTTGTTCGATTTTTATTTTGTAACTTTTAGCCTATGAAAACCCCATTATTACACTTACCAAAAGCTCACGGTCTTTACTCACCTAACAATGAAAAGGAGAACTGTGGCGTTGGCTTTATTGCCCATGTTAAGGGTCAGCCTTCACACCAGATTACGCTTGATGCTTTAGAGATGCTAAGCAGAATGGATCACCGTGGTGGTTGTGGTTGTGAGACCAATACAGGCGATGGTGCTGGCATTTTAACCAACATTCCTCATGATTTTTTTGCTGCTGAAATTTACACTCTATTTGGTCAAACTGTTGCCCAAGGTGATTATGGTGTAGGTAATGTATTTTTGCCTCAAGATGATATACAGCGCGCTCATTGCATGAGCATAATGGAAGCCGCTATTAGTAATGAAGGTCAAGTATTTATTGGCTGGAGAGATGTACCTGTTGACACTAAAAAAGCAGATGTTGGCCACATTGCTCGCGAGTCACAGCCTGTTATCAAACAACTTATTATCGGTAAAGCTGACGGTATTGATACACCAGCTTTCGAATGTGCATTGTTTATTATTAGAAAACAAACATCGCATACCATCCGAACTGACGAATCACTATCTGAAGCTATATTATTTTATGTATGTAGTCTGTCAACTACCACTATTATCTATAAAGGCATGTTAATGGGTTCTCAGGTGCTGGATTTTTATTCAGATCTTTCTAGCCCCGAATACTCAACCTACTTAGCAATGGTGCATTCAAGATTCTCAACTAATACCTTCCCATCATGGGATCGTGCACAACCTTGTCGTTACATGTCACATAATGGTGAGATCAATACACGTCAAGGTAATTTTAATTGGATGCGTGCTCGTGAAGGTACCTTAGAAAGCGAGCTATTTGGCGATAACCTGAAAAAGACTTTACCTGTGATTGAAACAGAAGTATCTGACTCTGGTAGCTTTGATAATGTTTTAGAATTTTTAATGATGAATGGTCGTACTCTGCAAGAAGCAGTGCTAATGATGGTGCCTGAAGCTTGGCAAAATGACACCAATATGAGTGTGGAAAAGAAGGCATTTTATGAGTACTTTTCGAATGTCATGGAGCCGTGGGACGGGCCTGCATCAATTGCCTTTACTGACGGGCACCAAATCGGTGCAGTCCTTGATCGCAATGGATTGCGTCCTTCACGCTATTACATAACTCATGATGACCGTGTTATTATGGCGTCAGAAGTTGGTGTGGTTGATGTTGCAACAGATAACGTTAAAACAAAAGGCAGACTGCGCCCAGGAAAAATGTTCTTGGTTGATTTTGACAAAGGTGAACTGGTTGACGATGAAGCTATTAAAGCTGAATTTGCCGCTAAAAATCCGTATCAACAATGGTTAGATGCTCAACAAATTCACCTATCAGATCTAAACTGTGAAAAAGAGGCTCATGGCTTTCATCCTGATTCTTTAATACATCGTTTACAAGCATTTGGCTATAGCACTGAAACCTTGCAGTTTATGCTTTTACCATTGGTTAACGAATTACGTGATCCTGTTGGCTCCATGGGTAATGACTCAGCTCTTGCTTGTTTATCTGATCAGTCGCGTATTATTTATGACTACTTTAAACAATTATTTGCTCAAGTAACTAATCCGGCCATTGACTCCATTCGTGAAGAAGTAGTTATGTCATTGCGTTGTTCAATTGGCCCTGAAGGTAACTTACTTAGCAACAAAGCAGAAAATGCACATCGTTTGGTTATTGACCATCCAATCCTAACCAATGAAGAGACTGCAGCGCTTAAACATTGCAATCACTTAGGTTGGACCACTAAAACCATTGATATTACTTATGATGTCAATGATGGTAAGAAAATTTCTACGCTGCTTGATGAGATCTGTGCAAAAGGTTCGAAAGCCATTAAAAACGGTCATAGTCTAATTATTCTATCGGATCGTAATGTCGGTAGTAATCGTGTTGCTATCTCAAGCCTTCTAGCTTCTTCAGCCCTTCATCGTCATCTAGTTGCTAGCTCTGAGCGAACCAAAGTAGGTATTATTGTTGAAACAGGCGAAGCGCGTGAAGTGCATCATTTCTGTCTGATGACAGGTTTTGGTGCTGATGCTATCAATCCATACCTAGCTTTTGAAGCACTTTGGCAAGCACGTCGTGACGACATGATTGATATTGATAGTGATGAAGCCATTATTGCAGCATATCGTAAAGGCGTTGCCAAAGGCATGTTGAAAGTGATGGCTAAAATGGGTATTTCTACTCTAGAATCATATAAAGGTGCGCAAATTTTTGAAGCAGTAGGCTTAGCACCAGAAGTAATGGATAAATGTTTCTTTGAAACAGCTTCCCGTATTGAAGGTGTCGGTTTTGACATCTTGCAATCTGAAGGTGAAAAACGACATCAAAAAGCCTACCATGCTGAGTCGTTAGATAATAATGGCCAGTATCATTGGCGCAGTGGTGGTGAAACCCATATGTGGGATCCAAAAACCATCTCTAATTTACAGCTAGCTGCACGAAATAATGACGAATCAGCCTATTGGGCTTTTGCTGATCATGCCAATAAAGAAGGTACTCGTAATTCAACCCTACGAGGACTCATGTCATTCAAACAAGGAAAATCAATTGCTATTGATGACGTTGAGCCTGCTCAAGAAATAGTCAAGCGCTTTGCCACAGGTGCGATGAGTTTTGGTTCAATCTCTGCTGAATCTCATGAATCACTTGCGATTGCTATGAACCGTTTAGGCGGTAAATCCAATACCGGTGAGGGTGGTGAAGACGCAAAACGCTGGACACCTGATGATAATGGTGATTCTCGTCGAAGTGCTATTAAACAAGTTGCTTCAGGGCGTTTTGGTGTCACCATTGACTATCTAAATAATGCAGACGAAATTCAAATTAAAGTCTCTCAAGGTGCTAAGCCTGGTGAAGGTGGCGAGCTGCCTGGCTCAAAAGTAGACGAGGGCATTGCTGCTATTCGTCACTCAACACCTGGTGTTGGTTTAATCTCCCCGCCACCTCACCATGATATTTATTCGATCGAAGATTTATCTCAACTTATTTTCGATTTAAAACGCTCTAACCCAGAAGCACGCATTAGTGTGAAATTGGTTGCAGAAGTTGGCGTAGGCACAATTGCTGCTGGTGTAACCAAAGCAAAGTCTGACCATATCGTTATTGCAGGTCATGATGGTGGTACTGGTGCGTCACCTCTAACAAGTATTAAACATGCTGGTTTACCATGGGAATTAGGCTTAGCAGAAACTCACCAAACTCTAGTCATGAATGATCTACGCTCACGCGTAGTGATTCAAACTGATGGTCAATTAAAAACAGGTAGGGACGTGGCTATCGGTATACTGCTCGGTGCAGAAGAATTTGGATTCTCAACAGCACCACTAATCACCATGGGCTGTATTATGATGCGTAAGTGTCATTTAAATACTTGCCCAGTTGGTATTGCGACACAAGACAAAGAATTGCGCAAGAAATTTACCGGCAAACCAGAACATGTGGTGAATTATCTATTTATGGTGGCAAAAGAATTACGCCTTATCATGGCTGATCTTGGCTTTAAAACAGTTAACGAAATGATTGGTCGTGTTGATATGCTGGAAATGAACCAGGCTATTGAGCATTGGAAACAAGGCACAATCAATCTTGATGCGTTATTAACACCTGCACAAAAGCCACATGCAAATACAGGTACCTACCAAACTGAAGCTCAAGATCATCAATTAGAATTACAGCTTGACAATACTTTATTCGAGCAATCTAAGTCAGTTATTGATGGTACTAAAACTGTGCAACTTAATAGCAAAATTACCAATGTTGATCGCGCCGTTGGTGCAATGTTATCGTCACGCTTAGTCAAGGCACGGGGTGGAAACACACTTAAAGATGATAGCGTACATGTTAAATTTACTGGTTCTGCTGGTCAATCATTGGGTGCATTTACTGCTAAGGGTATCACGCTTGAAGTTGAGGGTGATGCCAATGACTTCGTTGGTAAAGGTTTATCAGGTGGCAGGGTTATTGTTTATCCGCCTAAAAATTCAACTTTTAATGCACAAGATGAAATAATTGCAGGTAACGTTTGTGGCTATGGCGCCACCGGTGGTGAAATCTATTTATCAGGTTGCGTATCAGAGCGCTTCTGTGTGCGTAACTCAGGAGTTAGCGCAGTTGTAGAAGGTATTGGTGATCATGGTTGTGAGTATATGACAGGTGGTCGCGTAGCTATTTTGGGTGAAGTCGGTCGTAACTTCGGTGCAGGCATGAGTGGTGGTATCGCTTATGTTTACAACCCACATGATACCTTCAAAGACATGGTTAACCCAGTCATGATTGATCTAGATCCAATGGATGAAGATGCACAAGCAGAACTTAAAACTTTTGTATCTAGTCATTTACAATTCACAGGATCAAAAGTAGCTCAGCGCATTCTTGATAATTGGAATGATGAGATTAAACATTTCATTAAGGTTATGCCTAAAGATTTCAAGCGAGTCCTAGCTGAAAGAAAAGCTTAAAAGATAGATAAACAAAAAAAGGGTTGCTTCTTAGCAACCCTTTTTTTATGATTAAAATTTTATTCTAAATCGGCACTGCGTCAATAACATCGGCCGCTTCATCAATCGCCTCATCGATACCTTCGCCGACAACCGGGATAATTGAAATAACCGCACCACCAACTCGCATCGGCACTGTTACTACTTTGGTTAGCACACAACTTGAAACTAACAAAGCTGACAACATTAAAGTGATTAATTTAAACATTATGGCCTTCTCTCTAAAACAGTGAAATGATAAGTATGCTTATTTTTCTCATCGGGCTGATGCGATTCTCTAAAAGTTTCAACAAAATCGTCTCGATTAAAACTAGGAAAATATGCATCACCTGCATAAGCACCTTCAACCTGAGTAATATACAAACGATCAACACTCGGCAACATCTGCTCATAAAAAGAAGCACCGCCCATAATCATAATCTCATCATCCTCTTTAGCCAGCTCAAGTGCGCTTTCAATACTACTAACCACCTCGCAACCTGGCGCCTGAAAATCAGCATTACGACTGATGACCACATTTCGACGATTGGGCAAAGGCCTGCCAATAGATTCGTACGTCTTTCTACCCATGAGTACGGTTTTTCCAGTGGTAGTATTTTTAAAATAACCTAAATCAGCTGGTAGATTCCATGGCAGGGCATTATCTTTGCCAATTAACTGATTGTCGTCCATTGCAACAATGATGGATAAGTGCATGAAAAAGCCTCAAATAACGTAAAATAAACTCTATTTTACAAACACCGGCAGCTCTCGTGGCATTAATTCTCGCTTCATCTTCTCCCTTTCGTCAAACTTTATTAAGCAAACTTGGGCTTGAATTTTCAATGCAGTCTCCTGATATTGACGAATCAAGAAAATCAGGTGAATCGCCAGAGCAACTCGTTTATAGATTAGCTCAAGATAAAGCTCGGGAAGTGGCAAAGTCTCAATGTGGATTAATCATTGCCTCAGACCAAGTAGCAACATTACAAGACGGTTTAGGTGCACAAGACGTTGTACTAGGCAAGCCACACACTCACGAAAATGCCATCAAACAGCTTAGTGCTTGTTCTGGAAATGAGGTCACATTTGTCACAAGTTTGTGTCTTTTAAATACAAATAGCGGCAATATACAGACAATTGTCGAAACTTACAAAGTAGCATTTAGAGCTCTTAAGCCTGAACAAATTGATACTTACCTAAAAAAAGAACAACCTTACAATTGTGCTGGCAGCTTCAAGTCAGAAGGATTGGGAATCAGCTTGTTCAGTAGCCTGGAAGGCAGGGATCCTAATACATTAATTGGTCTACCTTTAATTCAGCTCATCAAATTACTAGAAAACGAAGGAATCGATATCCTTAGCGCGCAACTCTAAAACCATGCCCTACTTATATCCTGAGAAGACGCCCCTTTCAAATTCGGGTCAGAAAACCTATTGGGGCTCCTTATATGGAAGTGCTGATGCGCTTGCTTTAGTCGAATATGCTCAGCAGCAATCTCAAATAATCCTGCTTATTGCAAATGACATTGCTCATCTAGACGCGCTGTATAAATCTCTAAACTTTTACAACGATACGTTAGATATTCTAAAATTTGATAACTGGGAAGTACTGCCATATGATCAGTTTTCACCGCACCCAGACATCACTTCAAATCGTTTAAGTACGCTATCAAAGCTTAGACAACTCAAAAAAGGGATTGTCATCACTACACTAGAAACCTTGTTTTCTTATTTGTGTCCAATTGAATTTAGCGAAAAATACAGCTTTGATCTTAAAATCGGCGATGATATAAATCCTGCCTTATTAAGCGAAAAACTTTTAAAAATTGGATACAGCCGTGTGACTACCGTCATGGAGCATGGTGAGTTTAATATTCGTGGCTCTTTAATTGATCTATATCCAATGGGTGCTAACAAGCCCTATCGAATAGATTTATTTGATCAGGAAATAGAAACCATTCGCAGCTTTGACACTTCAACTCAGCGCAGTGAGATTCAAGTAGATGAGATCGCACTTCTACCGGCAAGAGAATTTGCTACTGATCAGTCAAGTATTAATTTATTTAAAGAAAAATACCTACAAGCATTTGGCGACCAGAGTTTTATTTATCATGAAATAAGCGAAGGCCGTCTACCTGGTGGCATTGAGTTTTACTTACCGCTCTTTTTTAATTCGACCAATACGCTATTTGATTACCTACCCAAGACATTAACCATTGCTACCTTTGCTGGATTTTCGAATTTGGTAGACCAGACTTTTATTAATATCCAATCTAGGTTTGAGCACGCCAAACAAGACTTGGATAGGCCGCCATTAGCCGTTAACCGTGTATTTTTAAGTAAAGAAGGTTTATTTTCAGCGATCAAACAACAGCAACAACTTGTTATCGGTCCTTCAAAACTAGAAGAAAAACCCGGGCATTTAAACTTCTCGTCAAAATTATTACCACCATTGCGCATTGATCCACAGGCAAAAAATCCATTATCAAAGCTAGCAAGTTTTACAAAGCGTTTTCAGAAAAAAATACTCATCGTTTGTGAATCACAAGGTAGGCAAAGTGTCCTAGAAGAATTGTTAAAAAATCACAACCTTGAAGCGAAAAGCGCAAAAGATTGGCAGCATTTCTTGTCTAATGATCAACTATTAAATATCACCAATCAAGAGTTATCTCAAGGTTTATTGGGTCTTGATATTGCGGTAATTACTGAAGACAATTTATTTGGCCAAGAGGTTGTTCAGCAACAACGTAGACGAAGAGCCAAGCATAAAGATTTTGATGAGGCCATTAAAAGCTTAGTAGAGATCAAAAATGGCGACCCTATTGTTCATGAAAATTATGGTGTTGGTCGCTACTTAGGCTTAAAGACTCAAACTTATGACGGATTGTCTCAGGACTTTTTACAATTAGAATACGCAGGTGGCGCCAAACTGATGGTGCCAATGACCTCGCTTAATCTTATTTCTCGTTATTCTGGCGCTTTAGCTGAGAATGCACCTTTGCACAAACTAGGCACACCACAATGGAGTAAGGCCAAACAAAAAGCGGGTGAAGCTTTGCATGATGTCGCGGCTGAATTATTAGAGATTTATGCCAAACGCGAATCACAAACAGGTTTTGCTTTTCCAGAGCCTAATGATGCCTATTCAGCATTTGTATCTCACTTTGCTTTTGAAGAAACCCCTGATCAACTAAAGACCATGGGCGAAGTCTTGGCCGATATGCGTTCCAACAAGCCAATGGATCGTTTAGTGTGTGGCGATGTTGGTTTTGGAAAAACTGAAATCGCTATGCGCGCTGCATTTTTGGCGGTTGAAGCGGGTAAACAAGTGGCTATTTTGGTGCCAACCACACTACTTGCAAAGCAGCATCATCAATCTTTTGTCGATCGGTTTATTCATCATCCTGTAGAAATTGCTGCATTATCTCGCTTTCAAACGCCTAAAGAACAAAAAATTATTATTGAAAAGCTTAGCATTGGGCAGGTTGATATCGTTATTGGTACGCATAAAATTATCCAGGGTAGTGTTCAATATAAAAACCTTGGGCTGGTAATAATCGATGAAGAGCATCGTTTTGGTGTGAAACAAAAAGAAGCTTTAAAGAAGCTTCGTGGGCAAAGTGACATACTCACTATGACTGCCACGCCAATTCCGCGTACCTTAAATATGGCACTTGGCTCACTCAGAGAGTTGTCAATTATTGCCACGCCGCCCGCTAAGAGAAGTGCGATTCAAACTTTTGTACAAGAATGGAGTGATGATAATATCAAAGAAGCGATCACTCGAGAACTTCATCGCGGTGGTCAGATTTTTGTCTTACATAATGATATTGACTCGATTGATAATATGGCGCAAAGCTTAACAGAGCTTATGCCAAATGTTCATGTTCGGGTTGCTCATGGTCAGATGCCAACCCGAGAGCTTGAGCACATCATGGGTGATTTCTACCATGCACGCTTTCAAATTTTGGTGTGTACTACCATTATTGAAACGGGTATCGATATTCCAAATGCAAATACCATTATTATTAATAATGCTCAAAATTTTGGTTTAGCGCAATTACACCAATTGCGTGGTCGTGTTGGCAGGTCTCACCATCGAGCTTATGCCTATTTAGTGATTAAGTCACATCAGTCTTTATCTAGGGATGCCAAAAAACGCCTGGATGCCATCGAATCTTTAGAAGAGCTGGGCGCCGGCTTTATGCTGGCTAATCATGATCTTGAAATTCGGGGTGCGGGTGATTTACTGGGTGATAACCAATCAGGAAAAATTAGTGAAATTGGTTTTAATCTATACCATGATTTACTTAAACGCACGATTGACGCTATGCGTGCTGGACGAAAACTTAATCTAGACGATCCGATCAATCATGAGATTCAAATAGATTGTGGCCTGCCATCAATTATTCCTCAGAGTTATTTAGAAGATGTTCATGAGCGCTTAGTTTTATATAAACGCATTGCCAGTTGTAAGACTAACAATGAGCTGAAAGAATTACAAATTGAGATGATTGATCGTTTTGGCTTATTGCCAGATTCTACTAAGCACCTATTTGCCAATACACGCCTTAAACTTTTTTGCGAAAAAATAGGAATTGATGAAATTAACCTCTATGAAGACAAGGCTATCATCACTTTTGGGCCTAAAAACACCATTGAACCGATAAAAATCATCCAATTAATCCAAAAACAGCCTAAAAACTATCAATTAAAGGGTCAAAATCAGTTAATTGTTAAAGAATCGATGCCTGAAGACATCAGACGTATCGAGTTGGTAGAAAATTTGCTAAAAAAGCTAAATTAGCTTAAATCGTAGCAAAATTGGCATAACAATCTTAATTGTAAGCAGGATAAATACAACTCCACCTAATATGTCGCCTGTTAAATAGCTGAGTATAAATTCAGGGCTATCTATCTGCTGATCATCAACTCCACTTACTTTACCAAAATAAAGAAACAGCTTAAATATTGTATTAATTATTGATGACAATACAATTAAAAAAATAACGTGCCTAAATTCCAATTTTTTATCGCTATCAAAGAACGTCGATAAGTTGAAATACCGCATTATTAGTATCGCACCCATTGGTGCAAAAGCTCCGATCAAAGAGCCTAATGGCCCATAGATAGGATCAACATTCAAAAAATTATATAGAATGTATCCACTCATCAGTGACCCTAGTAAAACACCGGGCAATGCCCAAAATCCAAATAGTAAGAATGCTAATATCTTTGCACCCATTGGCAGCCATAAATAATTTCCAACTGAGATATCAATACCGCTTGTCCATGTCATCAAGGCTGACGTTAAAAAAATAACCAGAGCGATAATGATATTAATTATAAACATAGATAAATTTTATCGCTTAACTGAGAAATTTGATAGCCGACTTATTCCATAGATAAAGACCAACCCTCCTAGAGCATTGCTTACAAAATGGGTTAAGATAAATTGGATGGGAGCATGAAACTCGGGAATAGCACCCATAAAGATAAAAAACTTTACCAAGACATTGATCATTGCTGTCAAAATTACAAGGAATATTACATGCCTAAAATTTATCTTTGTGCCGTTATAAAATTCTGCTAATTTAAAATATCTCATCATCAGAATCGCAGCAATTGGCGCTAAAGATCCTACCATTGCATGAGCATAAAATCCAGTTAATCCAATGCCAAACCAGTTATCCCAGATGAAATAGCCTATCAGGGTATTGGCGATAACCACACCCGGTAGCACACCAAAACCAAATAGAAGATAAGAAAAGATAGCTGCACCTATTGGAAGGTATAGTAAGTTTCCAATAGAAATCTCAATATGAGTTGTGCGCTCTATTATCAATGCAGAGAGAAGCACCAGGACAAAAGCAACTATATTATGTTTAACAATTAACACGAAAGTAACCTCTGATTATAAGGCTCAAATTATACGTTAAATTTAGCCCGTTTTTTTCATGTAAGACCGTTCTATAATTGGGGCAATAAAACCCAAAGTTAGGTAAATCACTACTAGGCCGCCAATGACATCGCCCGTAATGTAATGAGTAATGAAAGTTACTGCATTAATATTAAGGGTGACATCTTGCATGTAAACAAAGAACTTAAGCAGTGCGGCTATGACTGATGTAAAAACCACCAAAAATAAAACGTGCCTAAAATCAATCTTACTCAAATTAGAGAAGTTACTAACTTGAGTTAGATTCATAAAGCCCATGGCCAAAATCGGAGCCACTGCACCCGCACAAGCAGATAGCATACCAATGAAGAGATTGCCGCCCCAAGAATCCATTAAGACAATACCACCAGCAAAACAAGCGGCGATAACACCTGGAAATACTCGATAACCAAACACCAAGTACATCAATATTTTTGCACCTAATGGCAAATAAATATATGATCTAGCTTCAAGCTCAAACGAGCCAAACCAGATCATCATGTACGCCATAGAAAAAACACATACAAAGGCTATGGCGTTTTCTAGTAGGTAATTTTGAAATTTTTCAGTCATAATAGTATGTGAATACTACACTTAAGATTTGGTTGTTTTAAATTGTTGATCAACAGGCATTAATTAAGTACTACTGATTATAGGTTAGAATCATTGAACGCTTATCAAGGCTAGATTGTGTTGCGACGATGATCTCTTTATCCAATAAAACACCCACTGCTCTTTTAATCGTAGACAATGAGTATTTGAAGAAATATTCATCTTTAGTAATTCTTGTAATGTTGGCATCCTTAGAATGCATGACAAATTCAAGAACTGATTTTTCTACTTCTGATAACGTGTCAAAACCCATTTCACTTTCATATGTCGCTAGTGAGCGTCTTAATTCAAATAATTTCTCAAGTGCTTTCATATTGTTGTCTCCCCAGATTTTTTTTATTTTTAAATCAAGTTAGATTATAGACTAATATTAACCAATCATTTTAGTATGTTAATACAAATAATGAGTGTTTTAATAATTCTTATGCCGTAAGGGCCTCTCCATAATTATCTTGGTAAAGCTTCTCAATATCTGCCAAAGTAAAGCTGTGATTTTGTGTACCTAGATGTGCAATTTTAATAGCGCCTAATAATCCTGCTAGCTGGCCTGTGGTTTTCCAGCTCATATCATTCATAATACCAAACAATAAGCCTGCTCGATAGGCATCGCCACAACCGGTTGGATCTTGAGTTGAGGCGGCCTTGGCCGGCAAGATTTGTATCACATCACCTTGTGTGTGAATTTCAGAACCTTCACCGCCTTTGGTGATAATCAATGCGGTTAGTTTTGCGGCAATGGCTGATAAATCAAGGCCAGTTTTATCTTGCAACATTTGCGATTCATAATCATTAACGGCTACATAGGTTGCTTGCTCAATAAAAGTAATTAATTCCTCGCCAGAAAACATTGGCATGCCTTGGCCTGGATCAAAAATAAAAGGCACCTGAGCATCTGCAAATTGCTGGGCATGTTCAATCATGCCATCACGTCCATCTGGGGAAACGATGCCGATATCCGCAACACTTACGTCACTAACTTTGTTTTCATGAGAATTGCTCATCGCACCTGGATGAAAAGCTGTAATTTGATTATCATCTATATCTGTGGTGATAAATGCCTGACCCGTGAAGCTATCCTTAATGACTTTCATGTGCGTGGTGTTCATATGGTGTCTTTCCATCCACTGCATATAAGGCGTGAAATCTTCGCCCACCGTTGCCATTGGAATTGAATTAGCACCTAATAAATGCAGGTTATAAGCAATATTACCACCACAACCGCCAAACTCTTTACGCATGGTAGGTACTAAAAATGACACATTTAACATGTGCACCTTGTCTGGCAAAATGTGATTTTTAAATTGATCGTGAAAAACCATGATTGAGTCAAAGGCGTATGAGCCACAAATTAATGCTGTTTTTTCCATTTCTTTCTCCTGAGTTTTTTTAATATGGGCTGAAACCCTGTTTAATTATCTTAATTCTTCTGGCACTGGAAAATGTACATTTTCCTTAGCACCACTAACTTCTTGTAATTCATTTGCGCCATGATCATACAAATAATTAACAACCTCTTGTACCAAAACTTCTGGTGCAGAGGCGCCGGCTGTTACGCCGACAATATTAGCGCCTTTTATCCATTCATCTTTTATTTCATCAGCACCGTCAATTAAATAGGCAGGCAGATTCATTTTTTCGGCGATCTCACGTAAGCGATTCGAATTAGAAGAATTTCTAGATCCAAGCACAAAGAGCACATCAGCAGATTTCATGAGTTTCTTGACTGCATCTTGTCTGTTTTGAGTGGCATAACAAATATCATCTTTCTTGGGCGATCGAATATGTGGAAATTTATCTTTTAAGTGATTAACAATGTGCTGAGTATCGTCAACAGACAGGGTTGTTTGCGTGGTGTAGGAAATATCGCTATTTTTGTCAATGGTTAGTTGTTCAATATCTGCTGCATTTTCCACTAAGACCACTTGTTGGCCCTCGTTTGATTGGCCTAAAGTACCCTCAACTTCTGGATGACCTTTGTGGCCAATTAAAATAACCTGATGATTTTGTCTTTGCTTACGTGCCACTTCCTTGTGTACTTTAGTGACCAAGGGACAAGTGGCGTCATAAATAGTGGCGTTAATATCATCAGCTTGCGTGCGCACTAATTGGGATACACCGTGTGCACTGAAAATAACTACTTGTTGGTCAGGCACTTCATTAATTTCTTTAACAAAAATAGCACCCTTAGCTTTAAGATTGTCCACCACAAATTTATTATGGACAACTTCATTACGTACGTAAACTGGCTTGCCATGAAGGCTAAGTGCTCGCTCTACGATTTCAATAGCTCGATCTACACCTGCGCAGAATCCACGAGGATTTGCTAATAGAATTTTCACGAGCTTATATCAAGAATTTTGACTTGGAATGACACATCCGCACCCGCCAGTGGATGGTTAAAATTGATTCGAACTTGATCATCTTCAATTTGGTCAATACAGCCAACATAGGCATCCCCCGCAGGTGTTTGAAATTCAACCGCTGCATCGATTTCAAATTTAAAATCTGGCGGAAAATCATCACGAGGCATTAGTTGGAAAGCTTCATCATAAGATTCACCAAAAGCCTCAGAAGCGCCCAAAAGAAAAGTTCTTAACTCGCCTAATTCAGAGTCAAGAACGCATTTTTCTAAACAAGGATCTAGTTGGCCATCACCCATTTCAAACACCAAAGGCTCGTCCCAGGCTTCGTCTACTAAGGCACCATTTGAATGACTGAGCTTAAAATAAATCGAGTAGTTAGCCATTATTAAAGGTCATGGCGCTTAATAATGTATGCACCTGTTGGCGTAATTTATGACGGTGAACAATTAAATCAATAGCGCCTTTTTCCAGTAAAAACTCACTACGCTGGAAACCTTCAGGCAACTCTTCACGCACAGTTTGCTCTACCACTCTAGGGCCGGCAAAACCGATTAAAGCATTTGGTTCAGCGATATGAACATCTCCCAACATGGCGAAACTAGCAGAAACACCGCCCATGGTTGGATCAGTCAAGATAGAAATAAAAGGAACTTTGTGGTTGCTTAATAACTTAACCATTAAAGAAGTTTTACTCATTTGCATGAGTGAAAACAAACCTTCCTGCATTCGTGCACCGCCTGATGCAGAAAAACAAATCAAAGGTGCTTTAGTTTTAATACTTTCTTGGGCAGCTCGGACAAATTTCTCGCCCACAACTGAACCCATTGAACCGCCCATAAACTTAAATTCGAATGCGGCTACGATAACAGGCAGGCCATTTAAAGTGCCTTTTTTTACTACCAAAGCATCTTTCTCGTTAGTGTCTTTCTGTGCTTGCAAATAACGGTCTTTGTATTTTTTTTGGTCTTTAAACTTTAGTGGATCGACAGCTACTAAGTTTGGTGCAATCTCTTCTTGACCTTCTTTGTCCAAAAAGCTGTCAATGCGAACTCTGGCTGAGATGCGCATATGGTAATCACATTTTGGGCAAACATAAGATGCTTCTTGCAACTCCTCAGTATAAATAGTTGAGTCACATTTAGGGCATTTACTCCACAGTCCTTCAGGAATGTTCTTTTTAACAACGTTAGTGATTGAGGGTAAGATTTTTTCTAGCCAGCTCATATCTAAGTCCTTGTTTTAATTATTTAATTGCGGAAGAAATTTCGTTTGCTAACTTTCCAACGCTTTCTAACATTTTAGTCTTATCATTAGCATATTGCTCAACAAATGCAACCAACGCTGATCCAACAATAACAGCATCAGCATTATCAGAAATGGCTTTAGCAGTTTGTGCGTCTTTAATACCAAAACCTACGCCGACGGGTAAATCAATGTAGCGTCTAATTCTAGAGAGGTTTTGCTTAACAGCATCGATATCAAGATGGCCTGCACCCGTTACGCCTTTAAGCGAAACAAAGTAAATAAAGCCAGAGGCTACGGTTGCTAAAAACTTAATACGCTCGTCGGTCGTCGTTGGCGCCACTAAAAAGATCAAGTCAACCTCTTTGGCGTCAAGGCTTTGTTTAAGATCATGCGCCTCTTCTGGCGGCATATCTACTACCAATAAACCGTCTACACCGCTTTGACTCGCATCAGCAGCAAAAGCCTGGTAACCATAAACTTCAATCGGATTCAGATAGCCCATTAGCACAATAGCTGTCGTGTTATTAACTGCTCTAAATCTTTGTACTAAAGTTAAGACATTTTTTAAGCCAATGCCCGCTTCAACTGCACGCTGGTGAGCTTTTGCGATCATAGGGCCGTCTGCCATTGGATCAGAAAACGGCACACCCAATTCAATAATATCTGCGCCATTATCAACCAAAGTTAGCATTAGCTCATAGGTGTTATCCAGACCGCTATCGCCTGCGGTAATGAATGGAATAAAAGCTTTATGCTCTTTAGGTAGGTTTGTAAATATTTGAGATAGTCTAGACATAATTATTTTGCGCTGAACTCGTGAACACTATCAACAAGTACAGCCATATTTTCAGGGTTAACATCAGGCGTTATGCCATGACCAAGATTAAAGATATGTCCAGTATCGCCCTTAAACTGGCTTAACACTTTCTTAACTTCCGCTCTAATAATCTCGGGGGTTGCGTACATCACAGCAGGGTCTAAATTACCCTGGATGGCTACCTTATCGCCAATTTTGCTTTGTACTTCACCAAGCTCTACTGTCCAGTCAATACCTACACCGTCACAACCTGTTGCAGCAATTTCATTTAAGTGTTTACCACCATTTTTACTAAATAAAGTAATCGGTGTATTTGGGTGTTTGGCTTTGACACCATTCACAATTTTTTGCATATAACTTAGCGAAAAATCTAAGTAATTTTGTCTTGATAAAACGCCGCCCCAAGTATCAAAAACCATCAAGCTGTCTGCACCGCTTTGGACTTGCTGGTCTAAATAGGCAATCACACTGTCGGCTAATTTATCTAATAGTAAATGTAGCATTTTTGGCTCGTTAAAAAGCATGGCTTTGGTTTTAGCAAATGTTTTACTACTTCCACCTTCAATCATGTAAGTCGCTAAAGTCCATGGGCTTCCGGTAAATCCGATGAGTGGTGCGCGCTCACCTAAAGCAGATTTAATAGTAGAAACCGCATCAAAAACATAAGTTAAATCGTTGTTTACGTTTGAAGGGATAGCTTCAATATCTGCCAATGTTTGGATGGGGCGTTCGAATTTTGGCCCCTCTCCATCACTAAAATACAGCCCTAATCCCATTGCATCAGGAATAGTAAGAATATCTGAGAATAAAATAGCCGCATCTAAATCGAAACGATCTATAGGCTGCATGGTTACTTCACAAGCAAGCTCTGGATTACGACATAAACTCATAAAGTCGCCCGCTTGCTTTCGCGTAGCACGATACTCAGGTAAGTAGCGTCCCGCTTGACGCATTACCCAGACCGGGGTGCGTGCTGTTGGCTTCTTTGCTAGTGCGTTAAGGTAATCAAATGACATAGAATCGTTGCTAAATAAATAATCCCTCAATTATAACGATATTTGGTTATATTGCCTATCCAATCGGGCATAAAAAAAGCCACATAAATGTGGCTTTTTCTTTAAATCGATTCGGTTTATCTTTTGAATGCACCAAAACGTGATTTGAATTTCTCAACACGACCAGCACTATCTGTAACTTTTTGCTTACCTGTGTAAAAAGGGTGACAGCTTGAACATACATCTAAATGAAGCTCTTCTTTGCCTATCGTTGAACGAGTATCGAATGTGTTACCGCACGAGCAAACTACTTTAACGGTGTCGTAATTAGGATGAATATCTGTTTTCATGTTTGTAATAAGGTTTAAATCTCAAAAGAGAGCAAATTATATACTATTTGCACCTACGTCGCTTTATTTTTTATCAGTTTGTTTTATTTATTTCGAAGTCGGGCTGCATTGCCAATGACGATGAGTGAACTAATCGGCATTACAATAGCGGCAAACAGCGGTGTAACCTTTGCCATCATTGCTAATGGCACCATCAGGGTATTGTATAACAATGCAAAAGTAATGTTTTGTTTGATGGTTTGACTGGTGCGTTTAGACAAATTAATCATGGCTAAAATTGGTGATAATGTCGATTTTAACAATACGACATCGGCATGATTAACGGACACATCGCTACCAGAACCAATCGCCATGCTAGTATCAGCCTGTACCAATGCCGGCGCATCATTTACCCCATCACCAATCATAAGTACACAATGATGGTGTTGCAATTGCTTAATATAATTCGCCTTATCCTCTGGCAACGCTTGGGCGACTACATGCTCAATTCCTAAATAATTGGCAACTTTTTGAGTCACTACTTGGCTATCACCACTCAAAATACTAACTTGTTTGCCTAGATTAAGCAATTGAGCGATTGTGTCCTTTGCATCTTTTTTTATTTGGTCAGATAAAGCAACAAACCCTAGGACCTTATCTTGGCTTGAACACCAAATGCAGCTTGAACCCTCTAACTCTATTTGTTGAGATTCTTTAAGCATGTCAGCATCCACTCGATGATCAATATCTATAAATGACAACCTGCCCACTTTAATTATTATTTGATCAATAGTTGCACTAACACCTTGGCCTGGTGTAGCTTTAAAGCCTGTAACGCTGAGTAGTTCATCATGATTTTCATTCACAATAGCTTGTGCCAGCGGATGCTCTGAATACTTTTCAATACTCGCCATTAGCTGTATCAAAGCTATTTTTTCATGCTGATCTTGAGAAGAAGTGCTTACGATCTTTTCAACCTTAAACTCGCCCGAAGTTAGTGTGCCGGTTTTATCAAATACCACCCAGTCAACTTTATTTAACACTTCCAGTATATCGCTATTTTTAATGAGCATTTTTTCTTTAATAGCGGCGCTGCTTGCTGCCGCAATACTCATTGGTGTAGCTAGTCCAAATGCACAAGGACAGGTAATAATAAGTACACTAGTGGCACTTAATAAGGCTAAATCAAAATCTTGCGGATACCAGTAAACAAAAGTAGCGAGAGCGAGAAATATTGTCACACCAACAAAATATGGGATGATTCTATCAATACTACAAACCACAGAGTTTTTGCTATGCTGGGTGTTTTCAACCAGACTGACGATTTTGCCCAAAACTGATTGCTTGAGCGTTTTAGTAACTGAAATATCCATCGCTCCCTGGCCATTAACTGAGCCGGCAAAAACCTCATCACCTGGTTTTTTTATCACTAGCCTAGACTCACCACTTAGTAAGGATTCATCTGCATCACTCTCGCCCGAAAGTACGTATCCATCTACTGGAATTCGCTCACCCGGTCTAATCAACACTTGATCATTAATATTAATCGCGCCTACTGGGGTGATGATTTCAGCCTTATCTTTAATCACTAAAGCTACTTTGGGTTGCAACTGCTGTAAAGAGCTAGAGGCTGAAATAGAACCTTTTTTGGCCGAGCCTTCTAAATAGCGTCCGATTAAAATAACAAAAATAAAATTCACCACCGTATCAAAGTACACCTCACCTTTAACAGAGTAGCCGAGCAGAACATAAACAGAATAAAAATAGGTAGTGAGGGCGCCAATACTAATCGGTACATCCATGTTTATTAAGCCATTTCTAAGGCCACTATAAGCACTTTTCAGAAATCCAAAACCAGAATAAAACAAGGTAGGTGTTGCCAAAGCAAATCCTAGCCACTGGAAATATTGATAATACTTACCATCACTAGCACCGGTATACATAGCGATTGAAATCCACAATAAGTTCATCATTGTAAAAGCAGCAAATCCCATCTTATAAAGCATGGCCTTATTAGCCTTATTAGCAATTTTCTCGGCTATATTTTGCTCATAGGGCATGGCGCTATAGCCCAAATCTGCCAAACGTTGCATGATTTTAGACAGCTGTATTTTGCTTTCATTCCAGCTTAGGCGAATGCGTTTATTGGTTAAATTTGCACGAACCCAATTCACCCCTTCTAATGATCCAATTGCTCTTTCTATTAGCCATACGCAAGCAGCGCAATGAATCGTATCGCTAATGAGGGTGATAATCTTTTCATCCTCAGGTGCTGACTCTAAAAAAGGCTGTTGGAATACCTGTGCATCATAAAACTCAAGTGGGTACTCGAGTACCACTGCTGGAAGCACCGAGCTAGTTTGTTGCTCATAAAATGCACCAAGCCCACTTTGATGAATCGTTTGGCAAACACTTGCACACCCAACACAACAAAAATCCTGGGGTGTCTTATCAATATTTGACTGAATGCGATTACGACTGGTAACTTCTAATCCGCAGTGAAAACAAGAGTTGCTCATAGAGACTAATTTTATTGTATTTAAAGGCTTATGCGTTTACAATATGAGCCAAATTAAAACGATTTTTCCTTATGAAGCGCATTCTACTATTAATTTTGTTACCTCTGCTCAGTACACCTAGTTTTGCCGGCGAACAAATTCAACTATATAAGCAATATGTCGTTGGTATGCCCAAGGTTTTTTTACAAAAGGCTCACGCCTTAGAAGACTGCTCTGCCAGATATGAACAAGGTACTTTATGCTTAAAAAATCATTCTTTGGCAGGAGAAGAGGCTGAGTTGGCATTTCGTTTTCTTAATGATCGCTTAGTTTCTACGGTATTAATGCTGCCTCTGAGCGATGTTAGTAAAGTTAAAAAAATGTTTCATGTGCTAAAGACACAGTTTGACCTGGTTTTAATTGAAGATGGTAAGGAAAAATTCGACATATTAGAGGTAAGTGCCAATACTTTTAATAAAGATGAATTTACCAAAATGATCGCAGATTTTGAGAATGAAGCTTATCAAAACTATAATATTAAATATACCTTCATTAGCAAAGAAGAGTTTTCAGCTCAATCTAGAAAATCTCATAATTTTTCTGATATTTTTAAAAATGCCCCTATCCAGATGCGTGCCGCCACTTATAGTGTCGGACGTAAAGATGGACAAGTAGTTGCTATCATCAGTTTTATTGTTCCGGGTATTACCGAAAGCTACCTCGACCAAAACCCTATTGTTGAAGACTTTTAAATGAACAACATTCACACTATTATTCTTGCAGCGGGTAAAGGCACGCGCATGAACTCATCAAAGCCTAAAGTCTTGCAAACACTTTCAGACAAAACGCTGTTAGATCATGTCCTTGAACAAGCTAAATTGATCAGTCAACAAGTTCATGTGGTTTATGGTTTTGGTGGCGATCAAGTTAAACAGGTCATTAATGACGACACGATTAATTGGGTTGAACAAACAGAGCAACTAGGCACTGGCCATGCAGTACAACAAGCAACACCGCATATTGAGGATGATTCAATATCGCTGATTCTTTATGGCGATGTGCCTCTTATTCAGCGCGCAACACTAGATCGGTTGATCAACGCCTCTAAAGTATCAGACATTGCCCTTTTATCAGTTGTCTTAAAAGATCCTATGGGTTATGGGCGCATTATTCGCAATAATAACGCCATTCGGGCCATTGTTGAGCAAAAAGATGCAAGCGATGAACAGCTTAAAATTTGTGAAGTCAATACTGGCATCATGGCTGTGCAAACCAAATTACTCAAGAAGTACCTAGCTGGCCTTAATACCAACAATGCCCAAGGCGAATTGTATCTAACCGATATTATTGAATCAGCCGCGAGCGATCAAAAAACCATTGCCTCTGTTGTTACTGCAGATGAATTCGAGGTAGCGGGTGTTAATGATAAAACTCAACTAGCGCAACTAGAACGCATCTTTCAACATCGCAAAGCCACTCAATATATGCAACTCGGTTTAAGTTTAAAAGATCCATCACGCTTTGATTGTCGGGGTGACTTAAGCTTTGGAACAGATTGCGAAATTGATTTCAACACCCTAATTGAAGGAGTAGTAGTACTAGGAAACAATACAACAATTGCACCAAATTGTTGTATAAAAAACTCAAAAATCGGCGATAACGTTTCTATCTTGGCAAACTCTGTTATTGAGGATGCTGTGATCGGTAATGGCGCTTTAATTGGTCCGTTTGCCAGAGTTCGCCCTCAAACTAATATTGGTGAAAATGCCAAAATTGGTAATTTCGTAGAAGTTAAAAAATCTACTGTTGGCAAGGGTGCAAAAATTTCACATCTTAGCTATGTTGGTGACGCCACTCTAGGTGCTGATGTTAATATTGGCGCAGGTGTAATTACTTGCAATTATGATGGTGTTAATAAGCATCAGACAATTATTCATGATGGTGCATTTATTGGCTCAGACTCACAACTCGTAGCCCCTGTTATCATTGGTAAAAATGCTACAATTGGTGCAGGATCTACCATCACTAAAACTTCACCAGAAGATCAGCTAACACTCAGCCGATCTAAGCAAGTCACGATGAAGAGCTGGCAAAAGCCTATTAAAAAATAGGTGTACCACTTACCAAGAAACGTCTGGCTTCTTTCAGCTGGCCTAGCATTGTTCATGTCACTCAGCGTATTTGTGATTTTCTTAGGCGGTATTATTGGTCAGAATTTAGCGCCAATGGATAGCTTATCAACTCTGCCTGTTGCCTTATTAGTTGTTGGCACAGCCAGCTGTATTATTCCGATTAATCGTATTATGTCAATCTTTGGCAGGCGAAAAACCTTTCTGGCTGTTTGCATCTATACGTTATTAATTATTACACTGGCCATCGTTGCTCTAAATATTCAGTCCTTTTATCTTTTCTGTACTGCTGCTTTTTTATTTGGCATCACCACCGCCACTATGAATCAATTTAGATTTGCGGCCATTGAGAGTGTTGATAAAAATTTAAGCGCCACCGCCACATCAGCAGTACTAATTGGTGGACTAATCTCTGCCTACTTAGGTCCCGAGATTGCGACCTTAGGACAAGATTTATTTGAAATTCAGTTTGTCGGCTCTTTCGCTTTACTCAGCCTATGCTTTGTCTTAGCTTTTGTTTTGCTTTGGTTTTATCAATCTGTTCATTCAACTTCAGCAGACACTTCTTCGTCAGGTAGAAGTTTGCGCGATATTATTAAGCAGCATGTCTTCATCATCGCAATTTCAAGCGCAGCTATTGGCTATGTGGTGATGAGCTTTATCATGACAGCGACTCCTATGAGCATGCATGTTATTGATGGATTTTCTCTGGAAAATACCAAGTTTGTGATTCAATCTCACGTGGTCGCTATGTTCTTACCATCTCTTTTTACCCCTTGGATTGTGAAGCTAATGGGCTTAAGCAAAATGATGATTATTGGCCTTTTGCTGTATTTTATCTGTATCGCTATCGCCCTGTCTGGTCATGCTTTAGATAACTATTGGTTTGCGCTTATTTTGCTAGGATTAGGGTGGAACTTCTTATTCATTGGTGGTACCAGTTTATTGCCCCAATCCTACGATCAGTCTGAAAAATACAAGGCCCAGTCTGTTAATGATTTTGCAATCTTTGGCCTTCAAGCTGTTGCTGCACTCTCTTCTGGCTGGTTTGTGTTTAACTACGGCTGGGAAACGGTATTACTCTCTGTTTTGCCACTATTACTTATTCAGCTTACGCTATTGCTCTGGTGGCTAAAAAAGGAAAAACATTAAGTAATTTTTTAGACCCTCCAAGTTCCTTATTTTGAACGTTTAAATAAAATTTTATTAGAATAAATATAGTAGTATCATTTTACTATGATGACTAATAATATCAACAAATCGTATTTATGTTTATCAGCGTTTTAGAATTATTTAAAGTAGGCATTGGACCATCAAGCTCTCACACAATGGGGCCAATGATAGCGGCACATAGTTTCGCTGATCTTATGCGTAAACAATCTGTTCAGAAAAATACTCATGTTCGTTGCATACTTAAAAATTCATTGGCTTATACAGGCATTGGCCATTCAACTGATTTGGCTATTATTTTGGGACTACATGGCTACTTGCCAGAGGATTTAGCTCAGTCAGATGTAGATAGTCTTGCCGATCAATTACGACGTAAAAAAGCCATTTCATTAGGGCAAGATTGCAGTGTTAAGTTTGACACTGAGAAAGCCATTATCTTTGATACAAAGCACTCGCTATCACAGCACCCCAATGGCATGGTTTTTGAATGGCTAGATGCATCCGAGCAACTTATCTTATCAGAGACTTATTTCTCTATTGGTGGAGGATTCATTACAACTCTAGAGAATATCCACCAAATAAAGGCTCCTATACTGAGTCAGTCTAAAGCACAATTTCCCTATTCGTTTGACTCTGCTAACGCCATGTTATCAATGTCTAAAGAAAGTGGGCTATCGATTGCACAAATGAAGTATGCCAATGAAGCTCAAAACCTTTCTAAAGAATCTTTAGAAAAAGGCTTGGATATAATTTGGCAATCAATGGAGGTTTGTATTGAAAAAGGCTTGTTAGGTGAGGGAATATTACCCGGCGGTTTAGACACACCCAGACGAGCCAAAAATCTACATCAACAACTACAGAATGATCCAGACAACGCTGACGTGAATGACTGGTTATGCGCTTATGCAATGGCAGTTAATGAAGAAAATGCTTCGGGGCATATGGTTGTTACAGCGCCTACTAATGGCGCTGCTGGAATCATTCCGGCAATTTTATATCACTTGGTACATCATCAAAAAATTACCCAACAACAAATATACGATTTTTTATTAACGGCAGCAGCCATTGGCGGTTTAATCAAACATCGCAGTTCTATTTCTGGCGCTGAAGTTGGTTGCCAAGGTGAGGTTGGCTCTGCAGCATCTATGGCGGCGGCAGGAATATGTGCTGCGAAAGGCGGTACTAGTGAACAAACTGAAAATGCAGCAGAAATCGCACTAGAGCATCATCTAGGTCTAACATGTGATCCAGTTAAAGGCTTGGTGCAAGTTCCATGTATCGAGCGCAATGGGTTTGGTGCGATTAGTGCTTATCTCGCAGCCTCTTTGTCACTCAAAGAACATGGAGAGCATTTAATCTCTTTGGATCGTTGCATTGAAACCATGAGAAAAACTGGGCTTGATATGTCTAGTAAATACAAAGAAACCTCGCTTGGTGGGCTTGCCCTAAGCATGACCGAGTGCTAATTAAATAGCATTTACCGCCTAAAAATTTGGTAAAAAATACCCTTTAAAATTGAATACCTTCGATTTCAGCAATTGTATGAATATCTTTATCGCCACGGCCCGAGAGGTTGACGATAATATGCTTATCTTGTGTTAATTTTTGAGAAAGCTTAATTGCATAAGCTACTGCATGAGAAGACTCCAGTGCGGGCAAGATGCCTTCTACTTTGGTAAGTGTGTGAAAAGCGTCCAGCGCTTCTTCGTCAGTAATAGCTACATATTTTGCTCGACCTGAATCTTTTAAGTAAGCATGTTCTGGGCCAACTCCTGGATAGTCTAACCCAGCTGAAATTGAATGACCCTCAATAATTTGGCCATTTTCATCTTCCATAAGATAGGTGCGATTGCCATGAAGCACACCAACACTGCCAGCACATAAAGGTGCTGCATGTGCACTAGGGCCTTTTTCTAAGCCGTGTCCAGCTGCCTCAACTCCGATAATGTCAACGGATGAATCGTCAATAAATTCATGAAAAAGTCCAATAGCATTTGAGCCGCCGCCCACACACGCCACCAATGCATCTGGCAAACCGCCCACTTGATCGGCAAACTGTTTTTTAGCTTCTTTACCGATAACACTTTGAAAATCACGCACCATCATTGGATAAGGATGAGGTCCGGCGACGGTTCCGATGATGTAAAAAGTATCATCAATATTGGTTACCCAATCACGCATGGCTTCATTAAGTGCATCTTTTAAAGTTTTTGAGCCGGAAGATACAGGCACAACTGATGCCCCGAGTAGCTTCATACGAAAAACATTTAAGGCTTGGCGAGCCACATCGACCTCACCCATATAAACCACACACTCTAGCCCTAAACGAGCAGCAACGGTTGCGGTTGCAACACCATGTTGGCCTGCACCAGTTTCAGCAATGATTCGAGTTTTGCCAAGGCGTTTTGCCAATAAAACCTGACCAATGGTGTTGTTTATTTTGTGTGCACCAGTATGATTTAAATCTTCGCGCTTTAAGTGTATTTGGGCGCCGCCCAGTTTTTTGCTTAAATTTTTTGCATGATAAAGCGGCGTAGAGCGACCTACATAGTGCTTAAGATCGTGTTCAAATTCTGCTAAAAACTCTGGGTCGTCTTTATATTTTTCGTAAGCTTCTTTTAGTTCAGTAACAGCGGCTACTAAAGTTTCTGGCATGAATGCACCACCAAATTGATCGAAATGACCGCTATCATTTGGTAAGTTGTAGTGACTCATAAGTTTGCTTGCTGAATAAACTGTTGAATTTTTTGAATGTCTTTAATACCCTTAGAGCTTTCTACACCGCTTGACACGTCAACTGCATAGGGGTTAACTTGCTGAATCGCTTTGCCCACAGTTTCAGGGTTAAGCCCACCGGCTAAAATAATAGGTAGACCAAGTTCAACCTTGGCCAATGACCAATCAAAACTCTCTCCAGTGCCACCATAAGTTGTAGAGTTATAAGCGTCCAGCAATAAACCATTAGCTTGATAGAAGTCTTGCGCTAGTTGAGGGATGTTTGTTTGCTCGTTAACACGCAAAGCCTTCATAAAAGGTAGGCCATATTGCTGACATTCTTGAGGAGTTTCATCGCCATGGAATTGTAAAGTGTCAAGTGGCACCTCGCAAAGCACTTCGTCAATAAAATAAGAATCTGCGTTAACAAATAAACCCACACGATTAACAAAAGGTGGCAAGGCTTGAACAATCTCTAAGGCACGCTCAATCTCTACATAACGTGGAGATTTGTCATAAAAAACTAATCCTACTGCATCAATACCAAGCAAGGATGCATCATGTGCATTTTGAGCTTGAGTAAATCCGCAAATCTTAATTTTCACTACTTACCTTCAGCATCAAGCTTAGCTATGATAGCTTCTCGATCAACCCACCAATTGTCTCCAACTAGCTGCTCAACTGCACTAGAAAGTTTTGGTAAAAATACCTCTGGCTTATCTAGTTGCAGAGTTCTACGCCACAAGTCAAAGGTTGACTGATCAGCCACATGAGAGTGCTCATCTGCAACTGATGCAATCATTTGAGAGGCAAAAAAGGTTAGATCATCATCTGCACCGCGTCGAATAGAGACGATGTAGTGTGCTACTGCTGCCGCATAAGCTTTAGTATCTGCACCTTTAGGTGACTCTTCCACCAGGTGTTGCAACATCGCCACTGTGATTTCTGGATCAATCGGGAAAGTAACCCCCAGCCACAAGGCATGTCCGAGTGCTTTTAAAGCATCAGGACCTTCAGATAAAAACATCGCGTCACAAGCCTCTGTTGCTAGCTCCCAAAGTTCATTTTCTTTAGCCAGATCAAAAGCTAACATTGCCACATCCCAAGCGTCTGAGCCTTTATAGCGCTCAACCTGAATACGTGCAATTTCAAGCAGTGTATTAATGCGATCTTCAACTGGCGTTTCAAGAGTTTGCTCAGAGCGTTGCGTTTCAAAAAACTCTAGGCGTGCAACTAATTGCTCTTCATTTGCATACAAATCTTCACCATCTTCTGCGTCAAAAATTTGCTCTTTGTTTAGATATTTTCCCATTAGTAAAATGCCGCCTCTAGACGGTCCTCCCAGTTTTCTGGTGTATCTTGATAGTCAGGCTTGACGTCCATTCGAAAGAAACGCTCATCAGATGCATCTGAAATAGCCTTAAGTACAACAACCAATTCTTCAAAATCATCAATTTGGGGATTGCCAATCATTATTTCGCTAATTAGTAACATAACAACTTATATTTAATAATAAATGCTCTGCATTTTACACGGCAAAAGTGGAAAAAGGCTGTGTGATAATAAGACTATGGCGCTTTCTTACTTTTTCTTAGCGGGTTTTTTGGTAGCTTTACTGGCTGCTTTTTTTACTGGAGCTTTCTTGGGCGCTGCCTTTTTACGTGCTTTTGTTTTTGGCTTAAGCTTCCCAGAAATAGCTTTCTTGCACTCTTCCAGTGTCAAATCAATCGGCTCTTTATCACCAAATACTTTCTTGATAGTGATGTTCTTCTGGCCTTTTCCTCGTTTTTTTCCATTCCAAACATAAGGACCAAAACGGCCATTTAAGACTTGAATTTCAGAATCATCGAATTTCTTAATAACGCGCTCTGCATCGTATTTTTCTTTGGCTGCGATTAGCTCTAGCGCTGTTTCCAAATCAACATCTTCTGGAATATGTTCTTTAAGAGAGACGTATTTTTTGCCGTATTGGATGTAAGGACCAAAGCGGCCATAGTTAGCTTTGATAATGCCAAATTCTTCTGTTTCACCTACCGTTCTAGGCATATTAAATAGCTCTAACGCTTCATCCAATGTGATGGTTTCAATGTCAAGTGTGCCTCTTAATGCCGCAAAAGTAGGCTTGTCTTCGTCATCTTTATGGCCAATTTGTGCAAATGCACCATATCGTCCAAATCGAACACTGACTGGTTTGCCTGATTTAGGGTCTTCGCCCAGTTCTCGCATACCATGCGTCTCTTCTCTAGAGATGTCTGCTGCTGCTTCAATTTGTGCATGAAACGGGTCATAGAAGTTTTTGACAACTTGTTTCCAAGGGGTGTTTTGGGTTGCTACTGTATCAAAGTCACTCTCTAGTTTGGCTGTAAATTCGTAATCGATAATGTTGCTGAAATTTTTCACTAAGAAATCATTTAACAAATATGCAACATTAGTAGGGAAGAGTTTATTTTTTTCAGCGCCTGTTATTTCACCAGCTCTTGATTCAACTACAGCATTGTCCTGAATTTCAATTAGGTCGTACTCACGCTCATAACCCTCTCGAGTCTCCTTAGTCACATAATTACGATCTTGAACAGTAGAAACCATGGTGGCAAAAGTAGATGGCCTACCGATACCCATTTCTTCAACTTTTTTAACCAGCGAAGCTTCTGTATAACGAGGCTTGGCACGAGAGAAGCTTTCTCTTGCAGAGAAACTAGCCAGTGTCAGAGAATCACCTTTGCTTAAATCAGGTAGTAACTTATCATCAGCTGAAAGATAATCGTAAACTTTTAAGAAACCTGGAAAAGTTAAAATCTCACCATTTGCTAAGAACTTCTCATCTGCATTTGATACAGTTACTTTAATTTGTGTTTTTTGTAATTGAGCGTCGCTCATTTGCGACGCTAATGTGCGCTTATAGATCAGGCTATAAAGCTTGGCTGTTTGCTCATCTACGCCATAAATACTTGGCTTGGTTAGGTCTGTTGGGCGGATTGCTTCATGCGCCTCTTGTGCGCCAGAGTCTTTAGTTTTAAAGCGCCTAACATTATGATATTCAGCACCAAATTCTTGTTCAATAACTTTTCCAGCTGCTTCAATTGCAGTTTCTGATAAATTAAACGAGTCTGTTCTCATGTAAGTGATCGAGCCTTCACGATATAGATTCTGGGCAATAGTCATGGTTTGTTTAACCGAAAACCCCAGTTTTTGAGAAGCCTCTTGTTGTAATGTGGAAGTAATAAATGGCGCTTTTGGCGAACGCTTTGAAGGTTTTTTCTCAATAGAGGCAACTGTTAAATCTGCTGATAAAAGTTTAGTTGTGAACGCTAGCGCATCCTCTTTAGAGTCAAAATCTTTATTCAGCTTAACATCTGCTACTTCACCACTGTCATTGACCAATTCAGCCTTTACTTTGTAAGTAGATATAGGGGTATGCTTCGTAATTTCTCTTTCTCTTTCAACCACAAGACGCATAACTGGAGATTGCACACGCCCAGCTGAACGCGCCCCAGAGATTTTGCGCCAAAGTACTGGCGAAATTTCAAAACCTACTAATCGATCAATAATGCGACGCGCTTGTTGCGCATCCACCAAGTGATAATCTACTATTCTTGGCGTGGTAATAGCACTAGTAATAGCCCCTTTAGTAATTTCATGAAATACGATTCTCGCTGTATCTCTTGGTAGTTTTAGGGTTTCTAATAGGTGCCAAGCAATAGCCTCACCTTCACGATCCTCATCCGTCGCGAGGTATACTTTTTCTGCAGACTTAACCGCTTTACGTAATTCGGCAACAACTTTCTTTTTATCTGCAGTTACTTCATAGGTAGGCTCAAAGTTATTCTCGATATCGATACCCATATTCTTTTTTGGCATATCGCGAATATGGCCAATACTCGACTTAACGACATAATCTTTACCCAAGAATTTTTCAATGGTTTTTGCTTTGGCGGGGGACTCAACAATAACTAAATTTTTAGCCATTATTGAAGAGTTCGGTTTTCATCAAGAAAAACAATAGACTCAAGCCATTGTGCGGATATTTCTCCATCTGTACTATTACCCAGAACCATCATGACCACCCATTTAAGGTCTTCGAGATCAATCCCTGTATCGCCAAGTGACATCACTTGTTCAATAATCATTTCACGCTGATTAGCATCAAGCTGACCAACGTTCTCCATAAATAGTAAAAATCCACGCGCCTTCGAATCCAGCTTTGATTGCTCTGCTTCTGTATAAATTCGCATACTGGTCTGATTAATCAGATCAAATGGCTTGATTTTTCCGTCTTGCAAGGTGGCGATGTTCTCTAACCAGCTTAGTGCTTTATCAATGCCTGCGACATCAAAACCAGCTTCTGACAAGTGTGCTTTTAGCTCACTATCGTTAATTTCATGCGCATTGTCCTGTTCCGCCTCTTCGAAAAGATAGTCGAACATGTAAGTAAGAACGTCGAGAATATTATGTGTCATATCATAAATTTTATTTAAATTAATACGTAGCCTTGTGCATTTGTCTTTTCCACCTTGCTATCCAGCTCCAATAAGAGCAACTCCTTTGAAACTATCTGTGGGCTGAGTTTGGTTTTTTCAACCAACTGGTCAACACTCATAGGTTCATAGCTCAGACATTTTAATACCTTAGACTCTGTTTTGTCCATCTCTTTTATAGAATGGGTGTTTTTCTGTTGCAGTATATCATTCAATACACCTTTGGGAAGCTCTTGAGCAATATCATTAACACTACCAACCAATTTAGCTCCCTGGTTTATCAGATAGTGACAGCCCTGGGCCAAAGGATTGTGAATTGAGCTCGGAATAGCAAACACTTCTTTGCCCTGTTCCGCAGCTAGTTTAGCGGTAATCATGGTGCCACTTTTTATGCTCGCCTCAACCACTAGTGTGCCATAGCTCAAACCGCTGATGATCCGATTACGCCTAGGGAAATTACTTGCTATAGGCGCTGTACCAATAGAAAATTCAGAAACCAGCGCGCCTTGCATCGAAATCTGATGTGCCAAGGACTTATGCTTTGCAGGATAAATTATATCCAGTCCAGTGCCGCAGACAGCGATGGTTTTCGCGCCCTGCTCTAACGCACCAATATGCGCTTGCGCATCAATACCGCTAGCCATGCCTGAGGTAATGACCAAGCCCAGCTTAGCTAACTCGGCTGAAAATTGCTGTGCATTTTGTTTTCCGCCAGTTGTTGGATTTCGACTTCCAACAATGGCTAATTGTGGATCTTTTAGGCAATCGATATCACCTCTGACATAAAGTATAGGCGGCGGGTCAGAAATAGTTTTTAGCTGAGGCGGGTAACGCTCGTCAATTAGCGTTAAAATGTAACAATCATCTGCTTGCATCCAATCAAGATCTGGCTGAACAAGGCTGGCATCAGTAGACTCAAGATAATCTAGTGTTTGTTTTTTAAATAAGCCTGTGTTTATCCTGTCAATACGACTGGCAAGAAAAACTTGCTGTGGCGATTCAAAGTGTTTTAATGCTTTATAAAATGTTTTAATGCCCAAATGAGGTGCTTTTAAAAGCATTAACCAGAAAACCAAATCCATTAGTAGCCCTACCTAAAGTCTTAAATAGGGTTCATTGTAGCACCTTATAAGTATAGAAGCTATATTCGTCACAGTTAATGCAAAACAGATTAATTTATGGTAAAATTGCAAGATTTTATTGAACAAACTCCATTATGAAGCAAAAGAGAACCTTTCAACCTAGTGTTATCAAGCGTAAGCGTAAGCACGGTTTCAGATCAAGAATGAGCACTAAAGCAGGTCGTGCGATTGTCAATGCACGTAGAAGAAAAGGACGTAAGCGCTTAACAGCTTAATCCTTATTTCAGATGTCTTTTAGATTAACCCGCCAATCTAAAGTATTAAAACCTAGTGAATATAAATCCATTTTTAATGATGGAAAAATGACTAGGGGAAAATATTGGCAGGTTATGTCCATTAAGACTGAAGATTCTCGAGCTAAACTCGGTCTTGCAATTTCTAAAAAAGTACATCGTCTAGCGGTTGATCGTAATCGCTTTAAGCGTTTAGCGCGTGAAACCTTTAGACAAAACCGAGCTCAGCTAGATAATTGGGAGTTCGTGGTTATGGCTAAACACTCTAAGCCCGCTAAAAACGACCTTATAGTTCAGGATTTATTAAATTTATTTAATAAAGTGGTGGCCAAGTAATGCGCTATCTATTATTAATACCGATTAAATTCTATCAACTATTTATCAGCCCCTTGCTTGGCTCTAATTGCCGATTTCAGCCTACATGCTCAGAATATGCTTATGATTCTGTCAAGGAACATGGACTAATCAAAGGCTTTATACTGAGCGCAAAACGCATAGGAAAGTGTCATCCATGGCATGATGGTGGCTTTGATCCTGTGCCAAAAAAATAACTTAAATTTAACTAAAACTAACCTCGATGAATAACCAAAAACTTTTCTTAATTATCGCAATATTTCTTAGCATATTTCTACTTAGTGAGCAATGGGATAGACAGCATGCTGTTGACATCAATGGTAATTTACTCTATCAGCCAAAAACTGAGCGCATAATAAGCTCACCAGCTAAAAATGATGCAAACATGCCTAGTGCAATTGTTACAAATCCAATGCTTGATGTTCCGGCAACAAAGATAACTAATAGCGGTCAATTTGTCACTGTAAGTACGGATCTTCTGACAGTAAACATAAGCAACAAAGGTGGCACGATTACCAATGCATGGCTAAATGATTATCCAATTGAGTTAGGCTCTGAATCAAACTTTCAGCTTTTAAGTGATAAACCTAATGAGCTGTTCCAAGCCCAAAGTGGACTACTACCAAGCGAGCAAATGCCAACACACCATTCAATGTTTAGCTCAACTCAAACAAATTACCAGATGCAGGGAGATAGCCTAGTAGTACCATTGGTATGGAAGGGTGATAATGGTGTTGTGGTTACCAAAAACTATCACTTTACTAGGGGCAGCTATCTCGTTGATATAGATTACCAAGTTAGCAATAACTCAAATAACAATATCGCCATTACTAGTTATACACAACTAGTTCGTAACGCCTTAGATGAATCTAACATGATGATGCCAACCTATACAGGTGGCGCCAAGTACGATGATCAAGAAGTCTATGAGAAAATAGAATTTGACGAATTCAACGAACAGCCGGAAACAACTTCTAAAGGCGGTTGGTCAGCCATGATTCAGCACTATTTCTTTGTTGCTATGATCCCAGAATCTGAATCAACACACAATTATTCTTCCAAGGTTAACGACGGAAAGTATTTGCTAACTGTGGTTAACCCCGCTCAAGATGTCGCTTCTGGGTCTTCAGCCAAACTTGGAAAAAATGCTTTATATATTGGCCCTAAAGAGCAGATTCATATTGGAAACTTAGCACCTGGACTTGACAAGACAGTTGATTACGGCATTTTATTTATTATTGCCAAACCACTATCAGAAGTGCTAAATTGGATCTATGCGTATGTGGGCTCATGGGGATATGCCATTCTTATCCTGACCCTTTTAATCAAGCTTGTGTTCTATAAGCTTAGTGAAAAATCATACCGCTCTATGGCAGGTATGCGAAAGCTCTCTCCAAGATTAACAAAACTTAAAGAAACCTATGGCGATGATAAAGAAAAAATGGGTAAAAAGACCATGGAGCTATATCGTAAAGAAAAAATAAATCCAGCAGCTGGTTGTCTGCCAATATTAGTTCAAATTCCAGTATTTATCTCGCTGTACTGGGTACTATTAGAAATGGTTGAGCTTCGCCAAACCCCTTTTTGGTATTTACTAGATTTGGCCGCTCCAGATCCGTTTTACATTTTACCTCTAATCATGGGCGTCTCTATGTTTGTCCAGCAAAAGCTTAACCCGCCGCCACCTGACCCAATGCAAGCCAAGATTATGATGGCCTTACCTTTTATCTTTACCGTTTTCTTCTTATGGTTCCCATCAGGTTTGGTACTTTACTGGGTAGCTAACAACATCTTGTCAATTGCACAGCAGTGGTTTATCAACAAGCGCATTAATGGCTAATGTAGTCACCTCATCAGACGACTACCAATTTTGGCGAGATGAAAAACTAGCTAGTGTTCAGACCGATATTGAACACTGTTTAATAGAGGTTAAAAAGCCCTCTCAGCTGTCAAAATCTGAAAAAAATAAGATTGCTGACTTGTGTCATGTTAATAACTTTGCGTTATTTTCTACCCCCGCTCAACAGGACTATGAGTCTAGCGTTGTTAGCTTTAATCAGCAATTTGGCTTGAAAACATTCGATCAGCATTTATATGTTAAAGGTCAAGGCTTGGCTCACATTACTCAGAGTGATCAACAGGATCAGGCTGAATTTATTCCTTATACAGATCGCGCTATTGGCTGGCATACAGATGGCTACTATAATGCCCCTGAAGACAGAATTAGAGCGTTTTCTTTATTTTGTGTAAACCCAGCTCAACAAGGTGGGGAGAATCAGTGGATTGATCCACAAATGGCTTACTTGCTTTTGAGAGAGAAAAACCCAGATGTTGCTAAAGCGCTAACCCATGCTCAGGCCATGAGCATACCAGCTCACAAAGTAGATGGTCAAGTCCGTCGCAAGACTT
This sequence comes from Candidatus Thioglobus sp., assembly GCA_028228555.1. Taxonomy (NCBI): domain Bacteria; kingdom Pseudomonadati; phylum Pseudomonadota; class Gammaproteobacteria; family Pseudothioglobaceae (SeqCode); genus Candidatus Thioglobus; species Candidatus Thioglobus sp. The sequence goes on from JAOJBP010000001.1 coordinate 185,562, forward strand.
CTGTTGGTCCTATTTTTTTCATGGATGAAATGACGAGCCAGCTGTACATGCGCTACACCCAGAGAAAGAAAAATATTGACTTTTATGATTCTGATGAAATCAAGCAGGCTGTTGAAATTCTTGACCAACTTTTAGCAAGCAATACGCAATATCATTTTACTCATACCATGTCAGCAAATCAGGGGCTCCTATGCAACAATGTCTTACATAAGCGCTCTACCTTTATAGACCAGCATGGCTCTCCCAGGCTAATGCTTAGAGGACGTTATTTTAATCGAGTTCGAGCAGAGTTATGATTACAAATCATCGATTGGATATAGCAAAAAAAATTCCCTCTGAGAATTATAATCAGAGGCCAGACAAAACTGAAATCACCCTAGTTGTTATCCATAATATTTCACTACCTCCTGGTGAATTTGGAAATACTTATATTGAAGATTTCTTTACTAATAAGCTGCAGACTAATAAACACAATTATTTCAAAACACTTGAGGGCGTTAAAGTTTCAGCGCACTTACTCATTAAGCGAGATGGCGCTATTGTGCAATTTGTAGATTTTAATCAGCGCGCCTGGCATGCTGGTCAATCGAGTTATAACCAGGTTGAGGACTGCAACAATTATTCAATTGGCATAGAATTAGAAGGCGCTGATGATGTCGCCTATGAAACGCCGCAATATACATCATTAAATCAAGTATTATCAATATTAAAATCTCACTATCCTATCACTGATATCAGAGGGCATAATGAAATTTCACCAGGTCGTAAGACGGACCCTGGCTCTGCATTTGAATGGAGTAAACTAACATGAAGTTATTAAACAAAGCCTACCTTAGAGCTAAAAATATCAAACTTATTGTTTTTGATGTCGATGGTGTTCTAACCGATGGTGGATTGTATTTTTCAGACGAGGGTATTGAGCTAAAGCGCTTTAACTCGTTAGATGGGCTGGGCATCAAGCTCCTAAAACAGAACGGCGTTGAGCCGGCGGTTATTAGCGCTAGAGATACGCCTAATGTAGCCCATAGAATGAAGAATTTAGGCATTGAACATTTCTATCAAGGTCAAAATGATAAGTTAATCGCATTTAATGAGCTACTTGTAAAACTTTCTTTAAATTCAGATCAAGTGGCCTATGTAGGTGACGATGTCATTGACCTTCCTGTCATGCGTAATGTCGGCCTTCCTATTGCGGTTGCAAATGCCCACGAACTAGTTAAAGACAACGCTTGCTTGATTACTGATAAAAAAGGTGGCCATGGTGCGGTTAGAGAGGCCTGTGACTTTATACTAAAAGCTCAGAATAACTATGATTCAGCCATGAGTGTTTATTTGGTATGACCGAGTTTCAGAAGCTCTGCTATGACACGCTAAAACACCATGTTCCTGCAGGTTCGGTTATTACATATGGTAATTTAGCAATACTAATGGGACATCCTAACGCCTATAGAGCCGTTGGCTCAGCTATGAATAAAAATCCATATGCACCTGAGGTGCCTTGCCATCGTGTCATTAAGTCTAATGGTGAGTTGGGTGATTATGCTTTTGGATCAGCTTTAAAACAAAAACGCCTTCAAGAAGAAGGCGTTATGGTAGTTAACAACAAAGTTGTTAATTTCAAGGATTTTTGTCTTTAAATCTTATTGCCTCTCATCTTAGAAATCATCTGTAACTGAACCATTGATTCAGCTAAAGCTGCTTGTGTCGAGGAAATATCATGAGTACTATCAGCATCTAACATAGCTTCTTCAGCTCTTTTCTTTGCTTCTAATGCTTTAGACTCATCTAAATCATGTGCTCGTATAGCTGTATCTGAAAAAATGGTAACAATATTCGGCTGTATTTCAACTATACCACCTGATACATAAATAGATTCAATACCACTTTCAGTTTCAACACGAACTTCACCAGGTTTTAACGTTGATAACAAAGCCAAATGTTGAGGGTAGATACCTAACTCACCATTACTACCAGGAGCAAACACACACTTTGCTTCTCCTGAATAAAGCGACTCAGTAGCACTGACAATATCAACATGAATCATTGACATTTAAGCGTTCTCCGCAATTCTTGAGCGCACCTCTTCGACTGAGCCAGTCATATAAAATGCTTGCTCAGGAAGGTCGTCTAGTTCACCATTTAAGATAGCCTTAAATCCTGAAATCGTATCCTTAAGAGAAACATACTTACCTGGTGATCCTGTAAATACTTCAGCAACAAAGAATGGCTGAGATAAGAAACGCTGAACTTTTCTAGCACGTGTAACAGCTTGTTTATCTTCTTCAGACAATTCATCCATACCTAGGATTGCAATAATATCTTTTAATTCTTTATAACGCTGTAATATTCCTTGAACACCACGAGCAACTGCATAATGCTCTTCTCCAACAATTAATGGATCTAGTTGACGTGAAGTAGAATCAAGCGGATCTACTGCAGGGTAAATACCTAATTCGGCCACTTGACGTGATAATACAACTGTCGCATCTAAGTGAGCAAATGTTGTTGCTGGAGAAGGATCAGTTAAGTCATCCGCTGGGACATATACCGCTTGAATTGAGGTAATTGAGCCTTTCTTAGTAGAAGTAATGCGCTCTTGTAATGCACCCATCTCTGAGGCTAACGTTGGCTGATAACCTACCGCTGATGGCATACGACCTAATAGAGCTGATACTTCTGTACCTGCTAATGTATAACGGTAAATGTTATCAATAAATAATAATACATCACGGCCTTCATCACGGAAATATTCGGCCATTGTTAAACCAGTTAACGCAACACGTAGTCTATTTCCTGGAGGCTCGTTCATTTGACCGTAGACTAAAGATACTTTATCAAGTACATTTGATTCTTTCATTTCATGATAGAAGTCATTACCTTCACGAGTACGCTCACCAACACCAGCAAATACAGAATAACCTGAGTGCTCGATCGCAATGTTACGAATAAGTTCCATCATATTAACGGTTTTACCAACACCAGCACCACCAAACAAGCCAACTTTACCACCCTTGGCAAATGGGCAAACTAAGTCAATTACTTTAATACCAGTTTCTAATAATTCTGCAGCAGGCGCTAGCTCGTCATAAGCAGGAGCTGGTCGGTGAATAGCCCAATTTTCCTCTTCACCAATATCACCAGCATTATCAATAGGCTCGCCTAATACGTTCATAATACGGCCTAATGTCTTAGTGCCCACTGGAACTTGAATAGGGGCGCCTGTATTAGTTACTTCAATGCTTCGCTTTAAGCCTTCCGAGCCGCCCATTGCAATCGCGCGAACTTTATTGTCGCCTAATTGTTGCTGGACCTCTAATGTTAGGCCTGTTTCTGTAACGATTAAGGCATCATAAATATTCGGAATACTGTCTGCCGGGAATTCGACGTCAATAACCGCACCAATGATTTGTATAATTTTTCCGCTGCTCATTTTGATTTTCCTTTTTTAAACTCTATTTTTGAATTTTATACTGCGGCTGCACCACTTACTATCTCAGAAATTTCCTGAGTAATTGCTGCTTGCCTTGCTTTGTTATATACCAACTCTAATTCATCTACCATATCACCCGCATTGTCAGTTGCACTCTTCATAGCAATCATTCTAGAAGATTGCTCAGAAGCAATGTTTTCCACCAATCCTTGATAAACAATAGCCTCAATGTACCTAACTAATAATGCACTTAACGCTGTTTGTGCATCCGGCTCATAAAGATAATCCCAGTGATGGTTCATACTTTCTGATTCTGAAGCAACCATTGGAATTAATTGTGCAGTTGTTGGCACTTGTGTCATGGTGTTTTCAAATCTGTTATAGGCAACTGACAATTGCTGAATCTCGTCATTGTCATATGCATCTAGCATAACTTTAACTGTGCCTAAAAGATCGTCAAAATGAGGTGCATCTCCAAGACCTGTCAATACAGACTTAATATTTAAACCTAAATTCTTGAAAAATGAAGTGGCTTTTTTACCAATGGTACAAATTTCAACCTCTATACCTTTTGCTTGATAGTCCGCCACTTCTTTTAACAGGCTTCTAAATAGATTAGTGTTCAAACCACCACACAAGCCTCTATCACTTGAAACGATAATAATACCAACACGTTTAAGCTCACCAACTTCTTTCATATAGGGATGCGTAAATTCTGGGTGTGCATTTGCCAAATGACTAATTACCTTAGTAATTTTTTCAGAATAAGGTCGCGACTCAAGCATCCTTTGTTGAGCTTTTTTCATTTTAGACGCGGCCACCATTTCCATAGCCGATGTGATCTTTTGAGTATTTTTAATACTCGCGATCTGCGTTCTAATTTCCTTTCCAGCTGCCATATTATTTATTTACCAAGTGTGGTTTGCCTTGAAATCATCAATTGCAGCTTGTAATTTGCTAGCAATATCATCATTATAATCGCCGTTCTCGTTGATGTCGTCCATTAACTCTGTTTGATTAGAGCCCATGTAGGCTAATAGTGCTTTTTCAAAATCAACTACTTTATTCGCTTCAAGATCATCCAATGATCCAGAGTTTGCAGCAAACAATGAAGTAGCTAGTTCAGCAACAGACAAAGGTTTATATTGGTCTTGCTTCATTAGTTCTGTCACTCTTTGTCCACGATCAATTTGTGCTTTAGTTTCAGCGTCAAGGTCTGAAGCAAATTGAGCGAAAGCTGCTAATTCCCTATATTGAGCTAAGTCTAGTCGAACACCGCCACCTAACTTCTTAATAATCTTAGTTTGCGCTGCACCACCCACACGAGATACTGAAAGTCCTGCGTTAATAGCGGGTCTAATACCAGCATTAAACAAATCCGTTTCTAAGAAAATCTGACCATCTGTAATTGAAATTACATTAGTTGGTACGAATGCTGAAACGTCGCCACCTTGTGTTTCAATAATTGGAAGTGCAGTTAACGAGCCTGTTTTACCTTTAACTTCACCGTTTGTCATTTGCTCAACATACTCTGCATTCACACGAGATGCGCGCTCTAATAAACGGGAGTGCAAGTAGAATACATCGCCTGGATAAGCTTCACGTCCTGGTGGACGTTTTAGTAGCAACGATACTTCGCGATATGCCCATGCTTGCTTAGTTAAATCATCATAAACAATTAAAGCATCTTCACCACGGTCACGGAAATATTCCGCCATCGAACAGCCTGCATAAGGAGCGATATATTGTAGCGATGGAGAGGAGGCTGCACCAGCATTGACAATAATTGTATTTTCTAATGCACCGTGCTCTTCAAGTTTGCGCACAACAGCTGCTACTGAAGAATCTTTTTGGCCAATAGCAACATAAACACAACGAATGCCTGTGTCTTTTTGATTGATAATTGCATCAATGGCAACAGCCGTCTTACCTGTTTGACGATCTCCAATGATAAGTTCACGTTGACCACGGCCAACTGGAACCATCGCATCAATTGCCTTAACACCTGTTTGAATTGGCTGGTCAACTGACTTACGCTCAATAACGCCTGGCGCCATAATTTCTAGTGGAAGAGACTCTGTTGTATCAATAGCACCTTTACCATCAATTGGCTGACCCAATGGGTTTACCACGCGTCCTAATAACGCTTCACCTACTGGTACTTCAACCAGTCTGTTGGTACATTTAACAATATCACCTTCTGATAGGTGAAGATAGCTGCCCAAGACAACTGCACCCACTGAATCTTGCTCAAGGTTAAGCGCCATGCCGAAGGTGTTATTTGGAAATTCAAGCATTTCACCAAACTGTACGTCAGCTAAGCCATGAATTCGAACAATACCATCACTTACACTAACAATAACACCTTCTGTGCGTGCCTCTGCTTTAAAGTCGAAACCTTCTATTTGTTTTTTAATTAAATCACTAATTTCGCTGGCGTTTAATTGCATAACCCTTCCTTTTATATAAATTTATAATTAATGTGTTGTAAGACGCAAGCTTAGCTCGTCTGAACGAGCTTTAATCGACATATCGATCACTTTGTCTCCTAATTTTATAACCAGACCACCAACAAGAGCATCATCAATAGTGGTCTCAATACTAACATTTGTATTGTATTTTTTACCAAGATCTGTAGCAATGCTTTTCTCTTCTGAAGCTGTTAACTTGTAAGCACTATAAACTTGAAATAATTTTGAATCCTCAAATTCATTAGCACGCTCTTCAAATAAAGTAAGAATACTAGGTAGTGCCTCTGTTCGGCTATTTTCCAGAATCAAAGATAAAAATTCAGCTTCTTTAGTATCCAGCTTTCTCTCAGCTATCTTTACTACCAAGCCTCGAATAGCATCACTTTTCTCTTGCCTTGTAACGCTTGGAGAGTCAAGATAGCGCTGCATCTTCTCATTATTCACAAGTGAAGCAGCTGCCTCTAATACTGACTTCCAGCCATCATATGACTTGTCTTGCTGTGCAATTTCAAATACTGCATTGGCATAAGGCTTGGCAATTGTTACTAATTCCATAATTGATTACTATAGTGTTTGAGACAATTTGTTAAGCATGGTCTTGTGCGTTTTAGCGTCCACTTCTTTAGATAAAACGGCGCTAACACCCTGCATCACAAGACTTGATACTTGGCTTTGCAATTCATTGCGCACCCGTACCTTATCTTGTTCAAGCTCTATTGTTGCTTGTGACTTAACTTTTTCTGCAGCTTGCAAAGCGACATCTTTAGCCTCTTCAACCATATTAGAGGCCTGCTTTGATGCATTAGCAATAATTTCAGAAGCTTGATCTTTTGACTGATTAATTAGCTCTTGTGCTTTTTGCTCAGCCTCTATCTGCTCTGAAAGTCCACGTTCTGCCGCAAGCAAGCCATCTTCGATATGCTTTTTACGCTCTTCCATTGCGGCAACAATTGGAGGCCAAATAAATTTCATGCAAAACCATGTAAACATGGTGAACATAATTAATTGGCCAATCATTGTCAAATTAATATTCATAGCTTAAACCTTTATCTTTAAATTAACAGTGTTTATCCGGCAACCGCAAATAAAATATACATTGAGATACCAACTGCAATCATTGGTACCGCATCAACTAGTCCCATTACAATAAACATCTGTGTTCTAAGCATTGGAATAAGCTCCGGCTGGCGCGCTGCACCCTCGAGAAACTTTGCGCCTAATGTACCAATACCTACTGCTGCACCTAATGCACCTAAGCCCATTAAAATTGCACCTGCTAAAAATAGCGTTCCTTGTACTTCTGTCATCTTCTACTCCTGTTTATAAAAAATTAATGCTCGTCTTTCTGATGAGCCATGTCCATATATACGATTACTAGTGTCATAAAAATAAACGCTTGTAATAATACAATTAAAATGTGGAAAATTGCCCACGGTAATGATAAAGTCCATTGCAAGTAAAACGGCAATAAGGCAATTAGAATAAAAATCATTTCTCCTGCATACATATTACCAAATAAACGTAATGACAATGAAACCGGCTTTGCAATAAGATTAACGCCTTCTAAAAAAAGGTTAAATATTATCATTTTTTTACCAAAAGGATGGAATGCTAATTCCGAACCAAAACCCGCTGCGCCTTTTTCTTTAATACTGTAAAAAATAATCAATATAAAAATACCAAGAGCCATACCAAAAGTGGCGTTTGGATCAGTGGTTGGAACCACTTTAAAAAATACATGATGAGGGTCTGCACCAAAAAAAGCACCAATTTGTTGGGCAAGGTGCGGTAACCAATCAACTGGAACAAGGTCCATGGTATTCATCAGTACAATCCAGATAAAGACTGTTAGCGCTAAAGGGGCTACCATTGGATTTTTGCCGCTGAAAGAGCCTCGAACATTTTCATTAATAAAATCAATGATGCTCTCAACAAAATTTTGCATTCCTGATGGTGTGTCGGCAGTCATGCGTTTACCAACCCGATAAAATAAGGATAAGAATAGAGCGCCTAATACAAATGAGACACCAAGTGTGTCCACATGAAATGCCATAAAGCCCATATCTTTTGCTGCTTCCGACGTGCTTGCAAATTCCCAAATACCTGTATTTGGATTTTGACCATAGGTCAAGTTTTGCAGATGATGCCTAATATATTCGGAAGATGTTAAGGTTTCAGATGCCATTGTAGGTAATAAGTTAAACTTAAATTAATTAAAAAAAAACTCAATATAACGCCAAATGGATCTAATTGTTGCATAGCCAGCACAAGCAAAACCCCAACTAACATAAGCCTCTCTATTAAAGAAATCCTGGATAGACCTATAATCTTTCCAGGATTTCTTATATTTTTAAGCTTAAGCTGTTGGATTCTCCAATACAGCAGACCTTGGTTTATAATGGCAATCAAGCCCCCGACAACAATTTCCATAGGTGAAATCATTATACATAAACCAGCTTACCGGCGTCAAATGTTTTTTTATATTATGAATATATGTACCGGACTCATTTTGAATTTTAATATCACAATGTTTTAATACATTTGACAATGCTTAAAGACGTACAAGTGATGTAATTTAGGCAAAAAAGGTAAAGTGGTGTACCTAGCTAAAATTGCTTTTGAAAAGTTCTTTATTCGAAATATGAAAATTGGCAACCCAGCGCCGGGCTATCAAAAGTATATCTTTAAGATGTTAAAAATTTAACGTCTTAAGAAAAATAAAGTCTAGACAAAAAGCCGCGAAAGTTTTTTTATAAGTTGATTCTATTGAACACGACTACTAGTAATCATTTCAGCAGCAGCCACTCTTGCTTTGTCAGTAATGGTTGCGCCGCCTAAAATACGTGCCACTTCGTCAACCCTTTGCTCATCTTTTAGCTGTTCAACAGTAGTTTGTGCACCTTGTGCGTTTTGCACCTTGCTGACTCGCAAATGTTGGTGGCCAAACGAGGCCACTTGCGCCAAATGCGTAATACAGATAATTTGATAATTCTTAGCAAGCTCCTGCAGTTTTCTGCCAACAACTTCAGCCACTGCTCCACTAATACCAACATCCACTTCGTCAAAAATTAAGGTTGGCGTATATTCACTATCGCTACTAACCACCGAAATTGCAAGTGATATGCGCGATAGCTCACCACCTGAGGCAACTTTTTTTAGTGGCTTAAATTCTTGGCCCATATTAGTTGTCACCAAAAACTCTATTGATTCATGGCCGTTTAAATGCACGCCATCAGGCTTTTCATTAAGCCCAACTTTAAATTCACTGCCCGGCATGCCCAACACTTGCATGGCTTCTGTAACGAGTTTTGAGAGCTCGCCTGCTTTAGCATGTCGTGCTTTAGAAAACGCCTGTGCTTTATTTTGATATTGCTTGACAAGCACCTCGAGCTGATCATTCATTTCATCAATAGAGTTCGCGCCGCCGCCAATGTCTTCTAGTTTTATACTCAACTGATCACGCACTATTATCAATTCCTCAATTTGACACTGATGCTTGCGGCCCAGTGAATATAGCTCGGAAATTCGCTCCTCCATTTCCTGCGCACTCTGTCCATCGGTTGATAATCGGCTTAAATATTGTGTCAGCTCATAAACAGCCTCTTGAGTTTGCACTTGCGCCGAGCTGAGTAATTCAACCCCAGCCTGAAGCCTGTTGTCCATTTCAAATGCTTCAGACAATTGCGAGCTGAGCGTTAATAACTGCGCATTTGCACCCGTCTCACTCTCTAGTTGATTTAATACATCAGACATCTTTTCATTAATCGCTTGAGAATTGGCACTGGTTTTAAAATTTGACTCGATGGTATTAAGCTCGTCTTGATCAAGCATTGCCTCATTGAGCTCTTCTACCTGATGCAAATATAACGCCTGCTGCTGCTCTATAATATCTTGATTATTAAGTAAATTATTTACCTTTTCACTCAATATCTTGTGCGCTTTGACTACTTCATTAAGTGCTTGCTTATCGGATTCCAATTGTGCAAATCCATCTAGTAGTTTCATCTGCTGGTCAGGTCGTAATAGTAATTGATGCTCGTTTTGGCCATGAATATCCAACAATAAATCGCCCACATTACGAACTGTCGATAGGGGCACGCTATTGCCATTGATAAAAGCTTTGGAGCGACCATCGCTGGTGATAACTCGGCGCAAGATACATTCACCTTCATCCTCTAAAGAGTGCTCAGACAAAAAATCCTGCACAGTTTGATTATGCTCTAAAGCAAATGCTGCACTAATATCGGCTTTTTCTTTGCCATGACGAACTAGGTTGGAATCGGCGCGAACGCCCAAAGCCAATCCCAATGCCTGTAGAAGAATAGATTTACCCGCACCTGTTTCACCGGTAACAGTGCTCATTCCTGGCTCGAAAGACAGATCAAGCCTCTCAACAACGGCTAAATTTTTAACGGTTAACTGCGATAACATGGCTAGATTTGCTTATTACAGCTTGGATCCCCAACGCAGTTTTGAGCGAATAATTTCAAAATAGTCATAATCTTTTGGATGCAATAAGTGCACAAAACTTGAGTGTTGTCGCACGCGCACCTCCTGATCTGATGTAATTGGAAAAGACTCTTGCCCATCTATATGTACGCTTACTCCTTCACTAGCATCTTTAACTCGAATCACTATCTCACTTCCACCAGGCACAAGCAATGGGCGGTGACTCATGGTATGCGGACAAATTGATACCAAACCAATTGCATTAACGCCCGGATGCATAATAGGTCCACCACTTGACAATGAATAAGCGGTTGATCCAGTTGGTGTGGTGATAATAAGCCCGTCTGCTCGCTGATTATTAACAAACTTGCCATCAATATAAACGTCAAATTCTATCATTTTCAACGCATCTTGGCGATTGACAACGGCATCATTTAATGCAATATTCTTATGTATTATTTGGCCATCTTGCTCAACTTGACACGACAATAAACAGCGCTCTTCTTTGGTAAACTCACCTTCAAGAACTTGAGAGACAACCTCGAACATTTTGCTAATCGATACATCAGCCAAAAAACCAAGACGACCAAGATTAATGCCTAAGATAGGAATATTGTTATCCACAAAAGTGCGCGCTGTATTAAGTAGCGTGCCATCGCCGCCCACCACAATAATCAAATCCGCTTGCTCGGCTATTTGCTCATTGGTGACAACGACGCCTGCGCCTTTATTTTGTAAAAATGATGACAGTTCTTCGGCGATGCCCTCGCTAACTAAATCATTGGGTTTTGTGATAATGCCGATCGTATTAAACATTGTTATATTCTTCTCTTGAATTCTTTAAAATAGCCCTTAGATAATTGGCTAATAATTAGCTCTAAATATACATTAATTGGACAACAAAATGACAAAAAAGCAAGACCAAGACGAAAGTGTTGAAAAAATTGACGATGAAAACATTGAAGCAACTGAACAAGAGGCGCCAGAGGATGATTTAGCAACTCAGCTCGAAGCTGCCCAACAGTCTACAAAAGACAACTGGGACAAGGTGCTTCGCGCGCAAGCTGAAATGGAAAATCTTAAGCGTCGAAATGCTAAGGACCTTGAGAATGCACACAAATTTGCACTCGATGGTTTTGTTAAAGCGCTCCTTGAAGTTAAAGATTCTTTGACGATGGGCTTAAAAACTGCCCAGGAAGATAGTGCATCGGTAGAAAGTATTACTGAAGGCCTGGAAATGACTGACAAGGTATTTGTGTCAACCCTAGAAAAATTTGGCGTTGAAATTATCAATCCTAAAGGTGAGGCGTTTAATCCAGAATTTCATGAGGCCGTCACCATGATACCTATGCCAGACCAGGAGTCTAATTCTGTTCTAGAGGTTATCCAGGCTGGCTTCACTCTTAATGGTCGCCTAGTACGTCCAGCGATGGTAGTAGTGGTCCAGTAGCTTTTTAAGCCTTATTCATCTACTATAAAAATATCGCAAATTATCGAAATCCCCAAAAAAGTGCTTAAAAACTAAGCATTTATAGGCTAAAAAGTCACTATTTAGTTTATTTTTAGACAGAAAACACGACTTTATTGGGGCTTCAAGCAAAATTTTGGATTTTTTAATAATGGGTCAAAAATTAGCTTAGATTGAAAATATCAGTTCTTTATGATATAATTTTCGCTCAATTTTGACCTGAAATAATTAAAAACTTGAGGCCAAATTTTTTATTAACCATTCCAAGGAAACATTATGAAATTAATTCTTTTAGGTGCTCCAGGTGCCGGCAAAGGTACTGTTGCAAAATTACTAACTAAAATTGACGGTTCAGTTCAGATCTCTACAGGCGACATTTTACGTGGTGCGGTAGCAGCAGGCACGGAACTAGGCAAACAAGCACAAGCAGCGATGAAAGCAGGTGATTTAGTCTCTGACGATTTAATCATGGGCATTATGGAAGAACGCCTTCAAGAAGATGACTGTAAATCTGGCTACTTATTGGACGGCTTCCCTCGCACAATTCCACAAGCAGAGGCTTTAAAAGCTTTACTTGAAAAAATGGGTGAAAAGTTAGACGCTGCTGTAGAAATTGACGTCCCTCGTGGTGTAATTCTTGATCGTCTTACCACGCGTCGTACTTGTGAAAGTTGTGGCGCAATTTACAACACCAAGTCTAATCCTACTAAAGTTGAAGGCGTTTGTGACAAATGTGGTGGCGCTGCAGTTCAGCGTGAAGATGAAACTGAAGAAGCAATTAGCAACCGTTTAAACGTTTACAACGATCAAACTGCACCTCTAGTTGGTTTTTACAAAACAGAAGGCTTGTTGCTTTCTGTTAATGCAACTTCGTCTGACGCCGTTATTGATGCAATCAAAGCTAAAATTGGCTAAAGCTTTCTAGCTTTTTTTTAAACGCTTAATGAGCGTTATAAAGTCCTTAAAAACCCCAGTTATATTTTTATATCTGGGGTTTTTTATTGCGTAAAATTATGTAACCATGCTAGGGGGTTTGTTTTAAGGTTGCATATGACTTATAATTCTCCTAGATATTTTGAGGAGAATCCTATGAAGCGTTTTTTATTGCCACTATTTTTGTTATTGCTCTCTAATTTTGCCCAAGCGCAAGGAGAGCTTTTACCAGCTGATGAGGCTTTTGCCTTTAAGGCTAGTGTGGTTAATGATGAAATCGTGCTAGATTGGAATATTGCCAATGGTTATTACCTTTATAAAGAAAAAATCAAAATATCGAGTGACTATTCTACGCAGTTAGGTGTGGCTAAATTTCCACCAGCTAAGATTAAAAATGACGAATTTTTTGGTAAAGTTGGAATCTATAGAAAGTCTGTCGAAGTCAAAATTCCAGTATTAGAGGGTGATGCAGATTCTTTACTAATGAATGTCGTTTTCCAGGGGTGTGCTGATTTAGGCGTTTGTTATCCACCTATCACCAAAGTAGTTGCACTAGACATTAGTACTTTGAAAAAACCCTCTTTGGTTGATAATGCTTTTGATATGTTTTCTCAGGTTAAGAAAAGCGCTCAATCGGTGGTTGATAAAATACAGCCAATTTCTGATGAGCCCCTACCTGCTGATGAGGCATTCAAATTTTCAGTTGTTGCCGTTGACGCCAATACGTTAGTTGCTTCGTGGGATATTCATCATGAGTACTATTTATATCATGATAAATTCTTTGTGGATGTTACGGGTGCAGAGTTTGGTACCATTAATTTCCCTAAAGGTAAAATCAAAGATGATCCTTTATTCGGTAAAGTACAGACCCATAAAGGCAGACTAGAGGTTACGCTACCGCTTAAAAATATCCAAACTCAAAATATCAGCTTTACAGCTCGCTACCAAGGTTGCTGGATGGGTGGAATTTGCTATCCGCCGCAAGAAAAAATTATCAAAATCACTTTACCTGTTCAGGCTGATACACCGCCAACAAGTATCACTAAAAAGTCGCCTGATTCAGCATCTTTAGCCCAAGTTAGCGCTCCTGACTCACTAAATGAGACAGACAAAATTGCAGCATTATTACAACAAGATAATATTTTTTGGGTGCTGCTCAGCTTCTTTGGTTTTGGTTTATTGTTATCACTTACCCCTTGCGTATTTCCAATGATTCCAATTTTATCGGGAATTATTGTTGGCCAAAAAGGTGAGATAACCACTCGAAAAGCACTGATCATGTCGATTGTGTTTGTCCTAGCAATGAGTGTTACTTATTCTATTGCAGGCGTTTTAGCTGGATACTTTGGTGAAAACTTACAAGTTTTATTCCAGACACCTTGGGTATTAGTAGTCTTCAGTTTGGTATTTGTTGCGCTGGCTTTTTCTATGTTTGGTTATTATGAAATTCAACTACCTGCTGGCCTACAAGCAAAAATTGCCAGTATGAGCAACAAGCAAGAAGGTGGTCATCTAATTGGTGTTGCCATAATGGGCTTCTTGTCAGCACTGATCGTTGGTCCTTGTGTTGCGCCACCTTTAGCGGGTGCGCTAATTTATATCGGCCAAACAGGCGATGCCTTATTGGGTGGATTATCGCTATTTGTTATGAGTCTAGGCATGGGCGCGCCACTAATTCTAATTGGTGCTGGAGTGTCTAAGCTACCTCGAGCTGGCGGCTGGATGGATAAAGTTAAATACGTTTTTGGTATTCTTATGCTGGCAGTCGCTATTTGGCTACTTGAACGCATTATCCCGTCTATTGCTTCATTAGCCCTTTGGGCGGCAATTCTAAGTATTTCACCAATTGCTATGGGTGTCTTAAATAAACTCATGGATACACCAAGCGCTTGGGCTCGAATCTTTAAAGCAATTGGCCTGTTGATCATGTTCTATGGTATTTTGCTTTGGGGCTTGGTTGCTCGTGGTGGTGGCGATATGTTGGCACCATTATCGGGTTGGGGCGCGTCTAACTCTCAAATAGCACAAGTTCATTTATCGTTTGAAAAAATAAAAAGTATCAATGATCTTGACCAGATTTTAGCGAAATCTAAAAAAAATAATCAAGTGGTTATGCTAGATTTTTACGCTGATTGGTGTATTTCTTGTAAGGAGCTAGAGCGATTTGTATTTAGCAACAAAGACGTTGTTGATGGTATGAAAAATGCTATCGCCGTCCAGGCTGATGTGACCAAAAATGATGCGACTGATAAAGCACTCATGGCCAAATTTAATATTATCGGCCCGCCTGGGATCTTATTCTTCAAGGGGGGTATTGAAGTCCGCTCTCAACGTATTATTGGTGAAATCAATGCCCAAGGGTTTCTTGAGCATCTAAATAAGGTTAAATAAACACTTAGTCGCTAAAAGTCGTCCAAATCTAACTAACACGCACGATGTTGGTGGTAAAATCAGTTTTATTTGAAAATTGTTATTAACGTTATGGACATCTTATTATTAAATGGCCCAAATCTAAATATGCTTGGCTCTCGCGAGCCAGAGCTTTATGGTGCGCAAACGCTTGATGACATTGTTAAGCGCCTAACTCAGCTTGCAGATGAAGCCGGTCTTAGCCTAGATCACCATCAAGATAATTCTGAAGTTGGTCTGATTGATAAAATTCACGCAGCTAGTAGCAATGGTACAAAATACATAATTATCAATCCAGCAGCATTTACACATACATCGGTTGCGTTGCGTGATGCGCTACTAGCTGTAGGCATTGAGTTCACAGAAATTCACCTGTCTAACGTTTATAAACGTGAAGACTTTCGTAAAAAATCTTATTTTTCAGACATTGCACAAGGGGTAATTTCAGGCTTTGGCTCTCAAGGCTATGAATTTGCAATGAGTGCAGCAATCAAACATATTAAATAAAGAGAGTAAAAAAATGGATATACGCAAAGTAAAAAAACTAATGGAATTGTTAGAGCAATCTGGCATGGCAGAAATTGAAATTCACGAAGGTGAGGAGTCTGTTCGGATATCTCGCTATGGCGACGCTCCAATGATGCCCGCACCGATGGCAATGCCGGTGGCTGCTGCTCCTGTAGCGATCGCAGAAAAGGTGGCACCTATTGATCCAGTTAAGGTTATTGATGGTCATCCAATCACATCACCAATGGTAGGAACTTTCTATGGCTCTGCTTCACCAACATCTGACTCATTTGTCTCTATTGGTCAGCATGTTAATCAAGGTGATACAATTTGTATCGTTGAAGCAATGAAGATCATGAATCAAATTGAAGCGGATCAATCAGGTACCGTGACTGAAATCTTGTGTAGAGATGGAGATGCTGTTGAATTTGGGCAAACGTTGGTTGTTATTAAATGATAGCAATGAAGAAGATTCAAAAAGTCCTGATTGCCAATCGTGGTGAAATTGCGCTTAGAGTTTTGCGAGCTTGTAAAGAGCTAGGCGTTAAAACCGTGGCTGTTTATTCAACAGCAGATAAAGATTTAAAACATGTTCGTCTTGCAGATGAGGCCGTTTGTATTGGTCCATATCCTTCAGCCGATAGTTATTTAAACATTCCGGCACTCATTGCAGCAGCAGAAGTAACCCATGCAGATGCTATTCATCCAGGCTATGGCTTTTTATCAGAAAGTGCTGATTTTGCCCAGCGTGTTGAAGAGTGTGGCTTTATTTTTATTGGTCCAAGGGCGAAAAATATTCGCGTTATGGGTGACAAGGTTGCCGCTATTGAAGCTATGCAAAAATCGGGCGTCCCTTGTGTGCCTGGCTCTGATGGCGCATTGGGTGAGAATCCAATCCAAAATATGGAAATTGCTCGTAATATTGGCTTACCAATTATCATTAAAGCTTCCGGCGGCGGCGGTGGTCGTGGCATGCAAGTCGTAGAGAATGAATCTGACTTAGCAAGCTCTATTGAACTTGCTAAGTCAGAAGGTTTAAGTTTTTTTGGCAATCCAGAAGTCTACATGGAGAAATTTTTAACCACACCTCGACATGTAGAAATCCAAATCCTTGCCGATGAGCATGGCAATGCTGTGCATTTGGGTGAGCGAGATTGCTCTATGCAACGTCGCCATCAAAAAGTCGTAGAAGAGGCGCCAGCACCCGGTATATCTCCAGAATTGCGTAACAAAATTGGCTCGATTTGTACTAAAGCGTGTCAGGCGATTAGTTATCGTGGCGCAGGTACATTTGAATTTTTATTTGAAAATGACGAGTTTTATTTCATTGAAATGAATACGCGTGTGCAAGTAGAGCATACGATTACTGAAATGATAACTGGTGTTGATATCGTGCGTGAGCAGATACTGATTGCTGATGGACAAAAACTGTCTTTCACACAAGATGATATCACCATTAAAGGCTACTCAATTGAATGTCGCATTAATGCCGAAGATCCTAACAACTTTATGCCTTCGCCAGGAAAAATCACGCAATATCATGTTGCTGGTGGCCTCGGTGTGCGTGTAGATTCGCATGTTTATAATGGTTATACCGTGCCACCACATTACGATTCAATGATTGGTAAATTAATCACTTTTTCTGATACGCGACTTGGTGCTATTGTTAAAATGAAAAATGCTCTGGATGAAATGGTGATTGATGGTATTAAAACCAACATTCCTTTACAAAGAAGAATTATGGAAGACAAAGTGTTTCAAAAAGGTGGCATGAATATTCACTATCTTGAAAAAATGCTTGGAGAACCACACTAAGATTTTATAAAATTATGATTAAAGCAGGCATTATTGGTGGCACCGGCTATACCGGTGTAGAATTATTAAGACTTCTTCATAACCATACTGGTGTTGAAGTGGTTGCGATTAGCTCTCGCTCTCTTAATGGAAAACGGGTTGATGGCATTTTTCCTTCACTAGTCGGGCATTCGGACCTTGTCTTTTCGCTGCCTAGTGACAATATTCTCAACACTTGTGACGTTATTTTCTTTGCAACACCCCACGGTGTTGCTATGGAAGGTGCGGGTGCTTTTATTGATAAAGGCATTAAAGTAATTGACCTAGGCGCTGATTTTAGAATTACAGATCAAACTGAGTGGTCTAAATGGTACGGCATGGAACATACTCAAGCAGAGCTACTTAATTCAGCTGTTTATGGATTGCCAGAAACCAACCGAGCTCAAGTTAAAGATGCAATGTTGTTGGCCAATCCAGGCTGCTACCCGACAGCTGTTCAATTAGCGCTAAAACCGCTTATTGAAAATAAGCTAATTAGCCTTTCTGGTATTGTTGCTGATTGTAAATCTGGAGTCAGTGGCGCTGGTCGCGGCGCTAATCAAGCCATGCTTTTATGTGAAACTAGCGAAAGTCTAAAATCGTATGGAGTTACTGGACATCGTCATTATCCTGAGATCAAGCAGGCCCTTGAAATCTTAGCAGGTGAACCAGTTAACTTTACATTTGTTCCTCATTTAGTGCCTATGATTCGTGGCATGCAGGCTACAATTTATGTAGATCTGCTTAATGAAAATATAGATATAAGACCTTATTTTGTCGATACCTATTCTAATGAGCCTTTTGTTACAATATTAGGTGATGGAGTTTATCCGGAAACGCGTAGTGTTAAGTCGTCGAACTTTTGCCAGATTTCAGTTCAGAAAATTCCGAATAGCAATAAGTTAGTTATTATGTCGGTGATTGATAATTTAGTTAAGGGTGCTTCCGGCCAAGCCATTCAAAATATGAATATTATGTTTGACCTTGATGAAACATCAGGACTAACATCCATTGGGTTATTACCTTAATTTACAGAGGCCTTAATATGTCAGAAACATTAGAATTAGAATCAGCAGATATTATTTTCAGCGATAACGCTGCTAATAAAGTATCAACATTGATTAAAGAAGAAAAAAACGATGATCTACGCCTAAGAGTGTATATCACAGGTGGTGGTTGTTCAGGTTTCTCCTATGGGTTTACGTTTGATCAAGAACATAAAGAGGGAGACTCGGGCGTTGAAAAAAATGGCGTTCAATTGGTAATAGACCCAATGAGCTATCAGTACCTTATTGGTGCAACTGTTGATTATTTAGAAGACCTTCAAGGATCGCGATTCATTATTCACAACCCTAATGCTAAAACTACTTGTGGTTGTGGCTCGTCTTTTTCAGTCTAGGGTGTTATTGGTCAAATTTTATATTATGAAGTTATTTTTTATATAATGAAAAATTGAGATTAATTCAAGGTAGCCTATTTAATAACAGTTAATAATAAGTATGGCTTCCCCGCTATAAGCATGAGGTGGCTTAATAAGGAGATAATATGATTGAATACATTCCAGGCCTTGCAGGCATTCCAGCAACAGAATCTTCCATCTCATCAATTGATGGGAAAAATGGTATATTGGCATATCGTGGCTACTCTATTAAAGATCTCGCAAAAAACGCCTCTTTCGAAGAGGTTGCAATGCTGCTTAGAGATGGTGAATTGCCCAGTGCAGAAGAGCTAAAAGAATTCCAATGTGTGCTTCATAAGCGGTACGAAGTTAAACGTAATATTCGCCAAATGATGTGGGCTTTGCCAACAGATGGCCACCCAATGGATGTTTTGCAAACTGCAATTGCAGCGATGGCTACTTTCTATCCAGGCGCAGGTGCAAAAGATCCAGATTCTGCTTTTACTCAAAATGCCCTCACTAAAATTATCGCCAACATGAGCACTCTGGTGGCTATGTGGGCGAGAATTCGTGCAGGCTATGATCCAATTCCACCTAGCAGACACATGTCTTATGCGAAAAATTTTCTTTACATGTCTTTTGGTGAAGAGCCAGATGATGATATTGTTCAGTTGTTCGACGCCTGTTTAATTTTGCATGCTGAACATACCATTAACGCTAGCACCTTCTCAGCTATGGTAACCGCCTCAACATTGGCCAACCCTTTTGCTTCAATTTCTGCAGCAGTAGGAACCCTAGCTGGCTCACTACATGGTGGTGCGAACGAAGATGTGCTTAAGATGTTGGACGAAATTGGAGATGTAAAAAATGTTCGTGGCTACATTGAAGGTCGACTAAAAAATAAACAGGTGATCATGGGAATGGGTCATCGCGAATATCGCGTTAAAGATCCTCGTGCAACTATCTTGCAAGAAATGATCGAAGCCTATATTAAAAAATCAGGCATTATATTATCTAAGCGTTATGAAACGGCATTAGAGGTGGAGCGGGTTTGTGAAGAGTTGCTTGCTCCAAAGGGCGTATATCCAAACGTAGATTTTTATTCAGGTATCTTGTATTCTGAAATTTTTAAAATTCCGAAAGAACACTTCACGCCAATTTTTGCCATGGCTCGTTCTGCTGGTTGGGCGGCACATTGGCATGAGCAAGTAGGGCAAAATAGAATCTTTAGACCAACTCAAATATATGTCGGTCAAGATTTTAGAGACTACCCAACTAAGTAAACTTATGAACAATACCACCCATTTTGGCTTTAAAGATGTAGCCACTGAAGACAAACAAGGCCTTGTAAGGGGTGTATTTGATTCAGTTGCTAGCAAGTATGATCTCATGAATGACGTCCTGTCATTTGGTGCTCATCGCTTATGGAAGCGCTACACTATCGCATCTTCAAATGTTAAAACGGGTGATAAAGTGCTTGATATTGCTGGCGGAACAGGCGATCTAGCCATTGAGTTTCGAAAGAAAGTTGGTGATTCTGGTCAAGTTATCCTATCTGATATTAACGCTGCTATGCTGGGTGAAGGTCGTAAAAACTTAATAAACAAAGGTATTTTTGGAGTGGATTATGTGCAGCTTAACGCCCAGCATCTGCCGTTTGAAGACAATACCTTTGATTGTGTTTCTATTGCTTTTGGCCTTAGGAATGTCACTGACAAAGATCAAGCATTGAGTGAAATGCAAAGAATTTTAAAACCAGGTGGCTGTTTGTTAATTTTAGAATTTTCGACCACAGACTCTGAATTTTTAAAAAAATTCTACGACTTTTATTCGTTTAATGTCATGCCAAAACTAGGTGGCATTATTGCTGATGATGAGGAGTCATATCAATATTTAGCAGAGTCTATCCGCAAGCATCCTGACCAAGAAACTCTAAAAAACATGGTACTTGAGGCGGGTTTTGGCTTTTGTGAATATCACAACCTTTCAGGTGGTATTGTGGCCCTTCATAAAGGTATAAAAACCTAAGACGTTATGCAGCACTTTGTTCTTGAGCAAGCACTTAATTTTCTAATTCAAAACGGTTCGATTGATATCAAGCCCCTGGAGTCAAAGGTTATTCGATTTTCTCTAATCGATCCGCTCTTAGAAGTTAACTTTGTTTGCACCAATGATCGGATTTTTGTTACTAGTGATACTAGTGCTCCTAGTGATGTTGATATCAAACTCAAACCCAATGTATTTTTTGCACTATTTAAGGGTGAAGATCTTACTGATCTTCTTAGGCAGGATAAAATCCAAATTCATGGTGATGTAAAAACTGCCCAGCTATTAGTCGACTTATTAACAAAAACTGATATAGACTTAGAAGAAATTCTGTCTCAATATACTGGTGACATAGTTGCACATGAAATTGGCAAAAAAGCCGAAAAATTTAAACAAATTGCCAAAGACTCACCCAACCCAATCGAGGCGCTTAAAAACGGGCTCAGTGGCTTATTGATCAATCCAAAAGTTTCAAAAAAATATACCAGTAAAAACCCATAGCCATGCGTAGTCTTTTTAGATTTTTAAAAATTTCACGCGTATTAATGCGTTACCGACTGGACTCTTTAGTTCTTTCAACGCCTTTTCTCAAGAGTTTTAAGCCACTCTTATATTTAACGCCTTGGTATTATTTTCCAATTAAGAAATACTCAAGGGGTGAAAGAATCCGCTTGGCACTTGAAGCGCTAGGCCCTATTTATATTAAATTTGGGCAAACGCTATCCACTCGCCCCGACTTACTGCCTGAAGACATCAGCTTAGAGCTCAAAAAACTGCAAGACAGCTGTCCAGCCTTTAGTACGCCAAAAGCTAAGCTTATTATTGAAAAGGCCTTAGGTGGAAAAATTGAACAGCTTTTTAAAACATTTGATGACCAGCCTCTTGCCAGTGCCTCCATTGCGCAAGTTCATACGGCCACGACTTTAAATGGAAAGGAGGTAGTTGTTAAAGTTGTTCGCCCCGACATTGACAAGCTGATTGATCGTGACATTAAGCTGATGTACGCATTGGCAAAAATATTTAACAATCACCCTTTAGCCAAAAAAATACGACCAATAGAAGTGGTTGAAGAGTTCGAAGCTATTATTATTAATGAGCTGGATATGCGCATTGAAGCAGATAATTGTGACAAAATTAGAGAAAATTTTGAGCACTCTGATCTACTATATATTCCAAAAGTTTATCATCATCTAAGTCGAACTAGTGTGCTCACAACTGAGCGCATCTATGGCACACCGGTTGGTGAAATTGAAACACTCAAGTCCAAAAATATTGACATGAAACGCTTGGCAGAAGAAGGTGTAATTATCTTCTTCACACAAGTGTTTAAACACAATTTTTTCCATGCTGATATGCATCCTGGTAATATTTTTGTTTCTGACACCGGCCAATATATTGGTGTAGATTTTGGCATCATGGGCTCATTACGCGAAGAAGATAAAGATTTTTTAGCAGATATATTTTTAGCTTTTTTTAATCAAGACTATCAAAAAGTAGCTCAGGTTTAT
The DNA here is from genome assembly GCA_028228555.1 of Candidatus Thioglobus sp. NCBI lineage: Bacteria > Pseudomonadati > Pseudomonadota > Gammaproteobacteria > Pseudothioglobaceae (SeqCode) > Candidatus Thioglobus > Candidatus Thioglobus sp. The sequence goes on from JAOJBP010000001.1 coordinate 208,015, forward strand.
ATAGACTCTGGCTGGGTAGGGGTCAATACTGACGAAAAGGCTTTTGAAGCTGCCGTGCAAAAAATTTGCGATCCAATGTTTAATAAGCCATTGGGCGATATTTCTTTTGGACAGGTTTTATTAGATCTGATCCAAGAGGCCAAAAATTTTGACATCAAAGTTCAGCCGCAGCTGTTATTATTAGACAAAACCCTACTTAATATTGAAGGTCTAGGCAGACAGCTCTATCCGCAACTTGACCTATGGTCAACTGCTAAACCATTTTTAGAAGATTTAATGAAAGAGAAATATAGCGTGAAAAATACCTTTGAAAAACTAAAAAAAGAAGCTCCCCAACTATTAAAAGATATTCCTGAACTACCTGCACTGACCATCAATGCGCTTAAGCAGCTCAATAAAATGAAGGACGTTAGCAAGCTTTATTCTCAACAAACTGAGCAAATTGTCACTCAATTGCAAAGCAATGCCAACCAACAAACTGCCGCCATATTTGCCGGCTCGTTGCTAATATTATCAGGCGTGTTTGCAGTAAATACTTTATGGCTTGCCAGTAGCGTTAGCGCGTTCGTGGCCCTACTATTCTGGATCAAATCTAGATAGTCTTTCAGGTGCACTGTATTTAGGGTAAAATTAATCCCTTGATATATTTGGTCGCAAAATATATGAACTAAGTCAACACCCTTATTATGGTGTTTTTTTTATTTTACGGAGTATAAACATGAGTTTAACAATCAATGCAACAAAGCGCGAAGATCAAGGTAAAGGTGCGAGCCGCCGCCTACGTCACGCAGAAAAAATCCCTGCAATTATTTATGGTGCGGGTAAAGCCCCAACCAATATCACCCTAAGTATTCACGAAATTACACACCTATTAGAAAATGAAGAGTCTTTTAACTCTGTATTAGATCTAATGGTTGGTAAGAAGAAAGAGGCGGTGATCATTAAAGACTTGCAACGTCATCCTGCAAAAAATCTTGTTACTCATGTTGACTTCTTGCGTATTAACTTAAAACAAGCGCTTGTCACCAATGTTCCTCTACACTTTCTTGGTTCTGATGAAAACGAAAGCGTTCGTCTTGGTGCTATCCTTAATCAGTTTGTTACTTCTGTTGAAGTATCGTGCTTACCGGGCGACCTACCGACAGCAATTGACGTAGATGTTACTAACTTAGCGTTAGGTGATCACATCAGTCTAACCGGTTTAGTTATGCCTGAAGGCGTAACGCTAACAGCTCTAACACATGGCGATATCGAAGCTCATGACCAGAGTGTTGTTGCTGTTCAAGAGGCTAAGATTATGGCTGAAGTTGAAGATGATGCACCAGTTGCACCTGAAACTGAAGTAACTGGCCAAGATGCAGCTGATGTAGAAGAAGAGTCAGACTCTAAGTAAATAATTATGGCAATAAAACTGATTGTTGGCCTGGGAAATCCAGGCAAGGATTATCAGTCGCATCGTCATAATGTTGGGTTTTGGTTTTGCGATATACTGGCCAAGTTATACTCAGCCACCTTCAAAAAGGAAGCTAAATTTTTCGGCGATGTGGCACAAGTCACCATCGCTGGTAGTGGCGTTCGTCTATTAAAACCTGGCACGTTCATGAACCGATCGGGCCAATCTATTCAAGCTTTAGCAAAGTTCTATCAGCTAGAGGCTGATGAAATGTTGGTTGTCCATGATGAGCTTGATTTAGATGCGGGTATTGCTAGACTTAAGGCTGAAGGTGGGCATGGTGGTCATAATGGTTTGCGTGATATTATTAAAGCACTGGATACCAAGGTTTTTTATCGATTACGTCTTGGTATTGGCCATCCTGGCAATAAGGAACAAGTGGCTGATTATGTTCTACATTCGCCAAATAAAAGTGAACTAGAGCATATTCAAAATGCCATGATAGACTCGCTACAAGTCATTGAAGAGGTTGTGAAAGGCAATATAGATCAAGCCATGAAAAACTTACATACGAAATAATAAGTACAGCTCAATGGAGCTAAAAGGAGAAAAGATGGGATTTAAATGTGGTATTGTTGGGCTGCCTAATGTAGGGAAGTCAACCCTATTTAATGCGCTAACCCAGGCTGGAATCGCCTCAGAAAACTACCCTTTTTGTACCATTGAGCCTAATGTTGGTATCGTACCAATCAATGATAAGCGTCTTAATGAGTTGGCGAAGATTGTTAACCCTCAAAAAATTCTACCAACAACGATGGAGTTTGTCGACATTGCCGGCTTAGTAGAAGGTGCGTCTAAGGGTGAAGGACTGGGCAACCAGTTTTTAACCAATATCCGTGAAACCGATGCAATCGTTCACGTGGTTCGTTGCTTTGAAAATGACGATATTATCCATGTTGCCGGTAAAATATCGCCCTTAGATGACATCGAGATTATAAATACAGAGCTTATCCTTGCGGATCTAGCTGTCGTAGAAAAACTCTTACATAAAGCGCTTAAAAATACTAAATCTGGTCAACAAGATGGTATTCCATTGAAGGAATTATTAGAAAAAATATTGCCTGTATTGGAAGCCGGACAAAGCGCAAGAAGCCTCGAATTTGATGAAGAAGAGCTAAAGCTTCTCCGCGGATTTCAACTACTCACTATCAAGCCAGTTCTTTATATGGCCAATGTTAGTGAGGAGGGTTTTGAGAATAATCCACTTTTGGATGTGGTTGATGAATTTGCAAAATCTGAAAGCGCTCAAGTTGTCGCTATATGCGCTGATATTGAGGCTGAAATTTCAGAGTTAGATGCAGATGAAAAACAAGATTTCCTAGATGAAATGGGCCAAACAGAAGCGGGCCTTGATCGTCTAATTAGAGCAGGATACTCCCTACTTGGGTTGCAAACCTACTTTACGGCAGGTGTTCAAGAGGTTCGTGCCTGGACTATTAATATTGGCGATAGCGCGCCGCAAGCAGCTGGAAAAATCCATGGAGATTTTGAAAAGGGTTTTATTCGAGCTGAAACTATTGCCTATGATGACTTTATTGAGTTCGGTGGCGAGAAAGGCGCCAAAGAAGCTGGAAAACTGCGCTCTGAAGGTAAGGAATATATCGTCCAAGATGGCGATGTGGTACACTTCTTGTTTAATGTTTAACCCTAATATTTAAGGTTTACTCCAAAATGATGAAATCCAAAAAAGACACCAAAATCTTATTAATTTTAGACGGCTGGGGGCATTCTGAAATTATTGAAAATAATGCCATTGCTCAGGCAAAAACACCAGTTTATGATCGCCTTAATAAAGACTTCCAACATTCTTTAATTCTAACCAGTGGGGAACAGGTGGGGCTGCCTGGCGAGCAAATGGGCAACTCAGAAGTGGGCCACCTTAATCTGGGTGCAGGTCGAGTTGTTAAGCAGGACTTCACTCGTATTCAGAATGAAATCCAAAATGGTGATTTCTTTAGAAACCCAACACTAAGAAACTCTCTTGAATATGCCAATGAAAACAATAAGGCTGTTCATATTATGGGCTTATTGTCTGATGGTGGCGTGCATTCTCATGAAGACCAGTTGCATGGCATGCTAGAGATGACAAAAAAATATGACTGTCAAGATGTATATTTACATATTTTTACTGACGGTAGAGATTGCTTTCAAAAAAGCGCCAAAGAGTATATTCAAAAATTAGAAGACAAAATTGTCGAACTAGGTGTTGGCGAGATTGCAACTATTATTGGGCGCTATTTTTCTATGGATAGAGACAATCGCTGGTCACGCATACGCTGTGCCTATGAGCTTATCTCAAAAGGAAAGTCTAACTTCTTAGCCAAAACAGCTATGGATGCAGTTGATCAGGCTTATGAGCGTGGTGAAACTGATGAATTTATTCAGTCAACTGTTATCAATGCACCAACTAAAATCAACGAAGGCGATGTTCTAATTTTCATGAACTATCGCGCCGATCGTGCACGCCAAATTACCCAAGCCTTTACAGATGAGAATTTCCAAGGATTTTCACGTGGAACATTTGTGTCCAATCAATTTGTCTGTCTAACTGAATACAAGAAAGACTTCAACTTACCAGTTGCCTATCCCTCCTCCAAACTCAACAATGTACTTGGAGAATATTTAGCCGACCTAGGTATGACACAGCTAAGAATAGCCGAAACTGAAAAATATGCACATGTCACCTTCTTTTTAAATGGTGGAATAGAGCGTCCATTTAATGGTGAAGATCGTGTTTTAATACCTTCTCCAGAAGTTGCAACCTATGACCTTCAGCCAGAAATGAGTGCTTTTGAGTTAACCGATGCGCTGGTTGAAAATATTGAAAGTCAAAAGTATGACTTAATTATTTGCAACTTTGCCAATACCGACATGGTTGGCCATTCAGGAATGCTGGATGCCGCCATTAAAGCAGTTGAAGCGGTCGACACTTGCTTGGGCATTATTTATCAAGCAGTTAAAAATATCGACGGTGAAATGTTGATCACAGCTGATCATGGCAATGTCGAGCAGATGTCAGACCCAGAAACAAGTGAAGTGCATACCGCCCATACTAATAACCCGGTACCATTAATATTTATCAGCTCTAGACAAGCGAAAATAGCTAAACCTTGCAATGGTGCGCTGTCTGATATTGCGCCAACTTTATTAGCCATGATGGGCGTTGATCAGCCAAGTGAAATGACTGGCAAAAGCTTATTAACCTTTAAGTAAAATAAACGACATATAATAAATAATTTAGGAGAAGACATGAAACAAGAAAATTTTATTGCACCATCGATTTTAGCGGCGGACTTTGCCAAACTGGGTGAGGAAGTTGACAACGTATTACGTGATGGCGCTGACATTGTTCATTTTGACGTAATGGACAATCATTATGTGCCAAACTTAACGATCGGCCCATTAGTTTGTGAAGCGCTTAGAAATCATGGTGTGACTGCGCCGATTGATGTTCATTTGATGGTTAAACCTGTTGACAGACTAATCCCTGATTTTGTTGCTGCTGGTGCATCATATATTACTTTCCATCCCGAGGCTTCGGAGCATATTGATAGAACTTTAGCCATGATTAAAGAAAGTGGCTGTAAAGCAGGCCTGGTATTCAATCCAGCAACACCGCTTCATGTTTTAGAAAATGTAATGGATAAGCTAGATATGATCCTTCTGATGTCTGTTAATCCAGGTTTTGGTGGCCAGTCTTTCATTCCTCATACATTAGAAAAATGTCGCCAAGTTCGCAAACTAATTGATGCAAGCGGCAAGGACATTCGTTTAGAAGTTGATGGTGGCGTTAAGATTGACAACATTCGTGAAGTTGCAGAAGCTGGTGCAGACACTTTTGTGGCAGGATCGGCAATCTTTAGCACCGATAATTATAAAACGACTATCGATGCGATGCGTGCAGAGCTTGCTAAGGCAAAATAGCTACATTGTTATCGTCTAAGCGCTTGATACATCAGTGTTAATTCGGTATAATTGTTTTTTTAAGATTTTACTTGGGCGTTTAAAACACTCAAAAAAAATCTAAAGTTGAGTTAGGCGCTTGTAAATGCAAGCGCCTAACTCGTTTTAATGTATCACACAGCTCGACATAGTAATCAGGGTGCCCCTAAAAAAGGGGTTGATTATTAGAAGTTGTGGAAGGGAGCGTTATAAAAAATCGCTCTATTAACCCCCACGGAGAAATAAAAATGGCAAAAACGTCAATGAAAAAAATGCTTGAAGCAGGTGTACACTTTGGTCACCGCTCACGCTTCTGGCATCCAAAAATGGATCAATACATCTACGGTACTCGTAACGGTGTGCATATTATCAACTTAGAGAAAACATTACCTCTATTTAACGATGTTCTTAATTTCGCGTCTAAAACTGCAGCTGCTGGCCGTTCAATTCTTTTTGTCGGCACTAAGCGCGCAGCTGGTGACATCATGAAGGAAGAAGCAATTCGTTGTGGAATGCCTTATGTGAATCACCGTTGGTTAGGTGGCATGATGACAAACTACAAAACTATCAAGGCATCTATTAAACGTCTAAAAGATCTTGAGTTTTTAGCAGAAGAAAATTTCTCACAGTTTGGTAAGAAAGAGGCACTAATGATGACTCGTGAAATGACTAAGCTAGAACGTAGTCTTGGCGGTATTAAAGATCTTGGCGGCATTCCTGATGTTGTATTCGTGGTCGATATTGGTCATGAAAAGAACGCTATTGCTGAATCTAAAAAATTAGGCCTTCCGGTTATTGGTATCGTCGATACAAACTATAACCCAGAAGGTATCGATTACGTTGTACCTGGTAACGATGACTCTATCAGAGCAATTGGTTTCTACGCAAGAGAAATCGCTAATGCTGTGCTAGAAGCAAAAGCAGCAGCTGGTACGCAAATTAAAAAGAAAGCGCCGGCTAAAAAAGCTGAAAAGCCCGTTGCATCTGAAACTAAAGTAGAGGCTAAGGTTGAAGCTAAGCTAGCTGCTAAAAAAGCTGAAACACCGGTAGCTGCAAAAGCTAAAGCTGAGACGCCAGTTGTAGCAGAGGCAAACCTTAATGATATGCTGAAAGCAGAATTAGTAGCACTTGCTAAAGAAAAAGGCATTGAAATCGCTAGCAAAGACACAAAAGCAGATATTATTGCAAAGCTTGCGTAACTCACAAAATACCCGCCCCTTTGCTTGGGGTGACAATATACATAGGAGATAATTATGGCAATTACGGCTGCTTTAGTTAAAGATCTAAGAGAAAGAACCGGTGCAGGCATGATGGACTGCAAAAGAGCATTGACTGAAACCAATGGTGACATGGAGGCGGCAATCGACTTGATGCGAACTTCTGGTGCAGCAAAAGCTGCAAAAAAATCAGGCCGTGTTGCTGCTGAAGGTTTAGTTAAAGTTAATATTAGCGATGACAATAAAACAGCAACTATTTTAGAGGTTAACTCTGAAACTGATTTTGTAACTAAGGGTGATGATTTTATTAACTTCGTCAATACGCTTGGTGAGTTAGCACTTAAAACAAAACCTGCAGACATTGAAGAGTTCTTAAATCAAGCCCTAGACAACGGCGATTCACTTGACAAAGCTCGTGAAGACATCGTAGCCAAAGTGGGTGAGAATGTTTCAATCAGACGTGTTACAACTGTAACAGTTGACTCTGGTGTAATCGGTGCCTACAAGCATGGTGAGCGCATTGCAGTATTAGCTGTTCTAGAAGGTGGCGATGAGGCATTAGCAAAAGATATTGCAATGCATGTTGCTGCTACACGCCCTGAATGTGTTACTGAAGATCAGCTAGATGGTGCTCTACTAGAAAGAGAAAAAGCAATTTTTGTTGAACAAGCGCGTGAATCTGGCAAGCCAGACAACATCATTGAAAAAATGATTGGCGGACGCATGAAGAAGTTCGTTAATGAGGTGACTCTTTATGGTCAAGCATTTGTTAAGGATCCTGACACAACGGTAGGAGCTCTTGCGAAAGCAAACAATGCAGAAGTTGTTTCTTTTATCCGATACGAGGTTGGTGAAGGTATCGAGAAAAAAGAAGAGAACTTTGCAGATGAAGTTGCTGCTCAAATGAAAGGTTAACCTCTTTCATTAAGTTACTAAAAAAGGCGCTCTCGGCGCCTTTTTTAATGTCTTTAATAAAAGCACACCCATCAGAAACATTCTCTTGTAGGTATAACTTACTGCCGACTATAAAATCTGATTAATTACACTCTTCCTTAATAAAAGACACTATAAGGCACTGCATTCTTCTATTGCTAACTCTTTGCCATAGCTGGTTAATTATCAGTTGTTCATCTACAGCTTTTAGCAGACGAAAAAAAACCACTCCGAAGAGTGGCTTTTAACAAAAAGCGCAAGAGCTAGCTCAGGCGCTTAACGTGACTACTAATTACATTGCAGGAGCAGTAGGAGTAGTTTCACGTGAGTCTACAACAGAGCTAGACTTAGCGTCTGCGAAACCTTTAGCGTATGCATCAGCTTGAGCCTTAGCAAAAGCGTCAGCTTGACCTTTAGCGTATGCATCAGCAACACCTTTAGCGTTAGCGTCAGCAACACCAGCAAACTTACCATCTGTAGTAGCGTTAGAAACGTTCTTAGTTGTGTTCTTGTTGTTGTAATGGAAGCCCCAATCAGAATCGTTGTTCATGTCGTTGTTGTTAGCGAAAGGACCAAAGTTTTGAGCGCCATTGAAAGGACCCATGTTTGAACCACCGTTGAAAGGACCCATGTTTTGTCCACCAGTAAATGGACCCATGTTAGAACCTGAGTTCATAGGACCGAAGTTAGAACCACCGTCAAAAGGACCCCAGTTAGACATGCCGTTACCGTTAGTCCAACCGTTGTTGTTGTTGTTACCAAAAAAAGCTGAAGCTGAAGTAGCTGCTACTAAAGTAGTAATTGCGATAATTTTTTTCATGTTAATCTCCTAGATTATGTTTTAAATTTTTGACTCACTCATTATTGAGTAAGTTTTAAGTACTGAGCTAGTTACCCTGTATGGGGAATATTATATAACATTTATATTAGAAGTCAATGATATTCTTTTATTTTTTTTCAAATATTCTATAAATCGTTGATATAACAGCGTTTATTCCCTTAAAAAAATATTGAAAAAAATAAAAATGAGCTAAAAATAGGCGTCAAGAGTACTAAAAAAGCATCCAAAATGGCTGTTTCGTCTTAATGATTGGGTCTTTTTAAGTCCTTATCTGTGCAAATTATCAAAATTTGGCAAATATTGAGAATGAACCTGTTTATGGTTATCACTTTCAACAAAAACAAAAAAACTGCTATAAATAGCAGTCTTAAATCAAGTTGAGACTTGTTAATTACTTATTAATATTAATTCTAGGCGTAGATGCGGCAGCGGGTGATAAATTCTGACCCTGCATCTGAGCTCTAACTGCCTGTGCAGCATTCTGAGACTGTGATTGCATCTGTTTATATCCGTCATTGAAGTTTACTGGCATTTCGTTAACAAAAAATGTTTTGCTGCCTGAGCCTTGAATTTGATCTAGCGTTTTACTAAAATCAGTCTCTTTTAGCCAGTTACTCGGCTGGATTTGATTAGGCGTAGCAATCATTGCGTTATTTTGTTGGAACGCATTATTTTGACGATAGTTTTTAAGTGTGCTTGGACGTGCACCAAAGCGACTCATATTTCGCGCGTCATTTTGTGGTGAATATTGTTCGCCCGCAGACATTGGATTCCAATTAGAATTATTACTCCAAGGTGCTTGACTCGTGTGGCCCGTTCCATTTCCAAACGGTGAAAAACCAGTGGTATCAAAAAATGCAGCAGCATTCATTGATATGGTCGCTAAACCAATCAGAAAATAATTAATTTTTGTCATAGTATGTGACTTGGTAAATAATTTATATTATTATACCATAATATAAATTATATTTCAATCTGGCTAAAAACCATAGCTTAGTTTTGTAAAGATTCGATCGTTATCCTTAAAACTGTCAATAGTAAGATTATCGCCTGGTAGATAATCAATAACGCCAGCGCTTACTGACATTTGATCATCAACCGCATAATCAAGCTCAAATCTAGCTGTTCCTCCATCTTGTCCCGTATTACCAAACACACTGAAAACCGCATTAAAATCTAGCGTTTGATTTAAATAAGATTGGTTAAAGCGTAAGGCTTGCTGGTATTCTTTCTCAGGCTTATAGCCATTTAGCACATGATTAATTAGATCTTCATAATCATGGATTTTTCTCAAGGCGATTTCATAACTGATTGAACCATCTCGAATGCCGCTATATTCAACGCCTAACAATAAATCAGTTCTGGCTTTATTATCATTAACATTGTTATAGTTAATATTATCAAAATGTGCAATTTCAGTCTTTAATAAGAAACTGTCAACCACTTGATTATAAGCAAAACCTAGCATTTTAGATTTATTGTCATATTTCAATGTCGTATTATTCTCTACTAAATAGGGCTTGTCTACATAAGTATCGGCGAAATAAAAACCCAGATCATAACCTTCAAATGCGCCATTTAAACTCATGGCAAATGTTGTATTGTCCAAAGAGTCGGCAGGCTGAATAATTAAAAAATCATTTGCACCTATAGGCAGACTGCTAAAATCTGAATCTTTCCTGGGATTCTTGCTGAAACGATTTTCATGAAGTGCAATGACTGATAAATTTAAATCGTTCATATAGTAATCTAGCTTGCTCATCGTTCTGCCTAAGCGTAAATTCTTAATATCGACCAATCCAGGTGTGCGATTGTCTAATGGATTAAGAATATCCGTTATTCTGATAGAATCTGACTTGCCCCAAACTACGACCTGCCTACCAGCCTTAAAGTCTAAATTTTGAAAAATTTCGAGCTCAATATTAAGCTCATTTAAATCAATTTGAGTTTCATAGCCTTCTGGAACGGATCGATTTTCAAGCTCATACACAAAATCACGGTAGCCTTTAAGGTTGCCTGATAATTTCGCGCCATTGTCAAATTTGTACTCACCCAAAATATCAACTAAGGTTTTTAAAGATGACAAGTCTTTTTCATTGCTAACATTGTAATGCGCCTCTACTTCGATCGAGCCATATAAATCACCTTTTGAATCTGGCGCCTGATCGACGACAACTTCAATCACCTCATCATCAAAGCCTTCATCAAAGCCGTCTTCTGCACTAATAGATAATGATAAAACTAATACAACAGAACTAAGCCAATATTTCATCTCTTAAAGGCCTTTCTCAATTGTTCGAATTGTAAACATATTGCTATCGATCGGCTGATTAATTCTGACATCAGAATTAGTTAAGATGGTCTTATGCAGGGTTTGTTTTCCTTGCTTGGTAGTCATGGTAGTTTTCATAGCAACCCAAATGCCGTCAATTTTCTGTATCTCTTTGACATCCATATATTTAATACGACTGGCTTTTTTCAAATAAAACTTCGCACGAGTCAGCACGTAATTATCTTTACGCACATATAGAATACTCTTTGTATAGCCTGTTTCGTCGATCACGCCTTGGTTTGCCGGCAATGCTTCAATCTTCCACACTTGCTCGTCACCCTTAGCACGCTTAATGGTGCTTTCTCCTAGCAACTTATAGCTGTAATCATCCAACTCTTTATCGGTCATATCTGAATAGGAGAAATCACTGCCCATAAAAGCAGCATCTTTGTCACTAGCTGGTATTCGCTTGGTTTTTTTCAATGCTGGTAAATACATCCACTGATCATCGTCCTTATCGTCACCACTATAATCATAAGTCAAAAAGGCGGTATTTTTAACATCGCTTGGCGATAAGAAAAAGATAGTTTTATGCTCAGTATTAGCGTCAATATCTTTTGAAAATGTGCGCATTTGTCGAGTGCGCTGCTTGTTATTTTTATCAATCAACGTCATTTGCATGGTGGACACCATACTGTCGCCGTCATCTCTCGCATCTGCTTTATCCATAATGCTTCGAGCCTGGTCTGCGCCGAATGCACTGGTTGCACCTAATAGGGCGCTGAGTGTTACTAATAATAGTTTTTTCATTATAAATCTCCTTTGTTATGAACAAGTAACTTCATGATGGCAGGCACTAAGAAAAAATCAGCCAATAGAGCAATAAAGATAGCGCTGGCTGTCAATATACCAAAGTTAAACATCGAGCTCATCGAGGCAAACAACAAGACCAAAAATCCAACTGAAAGCACGATCGATGTTGCTGTTATAGCTCTACCGGTGCCCATTAAAGTAAGTCTTACTGCTTTATCAACATCATTAAATTCAAGCTCATAGCGCCTAAAGTTATGCATGAAATGCACCGTGTCATCCACCGCTAATCCGAGCGCAATAGCACCAATTAACATGGTGAACATATCAAGTGGCATATCAAAAATTACCATAATGGTTGATAAGAACAAAATTGGCAAGATATTTGGAATCATACTGATTAAACCAATCTTGACATTGCCAATGAGTAGCACCATCATGACTGTCACCAAGCCAAAGGCTATCAAGTAGCTTATTGCACTAGAGTGAATGGATTTTTCCATAATCACTGATAATAATGTCGTGATGCCTGTTAATTGAACAGTCGCTACACCTTTAAACTCTTGATCAAGTCGCTCTTGAACTTGCAATATAAACTCGTTGTATTCAAGTGCATCAATATAGGGTGCTTTAACCGTGATACGCGCTTTTGAAAAACTGGAATCTACAAAATCTTCCAAATCATCGCTGCCGCTATTTTCAAATAAAAATAGCTCTTGAGCAATCAGATCTTTATTTTGAGGGATACTATAAAACTCGGCCTTATTTTCATTCAGTGCCCTATTAGTCTCTTTCAACACATCGGCCAAACTTAGGGTTTTTCCCACAAAGTAGGTCTCAGTTTGAATACTATTCAAATAATCCGTGGCGTTTTGGATTTTGTTAAGCATTACCGGTTCATACAAACCATTTTCTTTGCCGGTATCAATCACAATTTCCAAAGTGATCGAGCCCTTAAGTTTTTCATCAACTACCTCTGTAGCGACTCTTGAGGGGTGATCTTCTGGAAACCACTCTAATGGATAATGCGAGAATCTGAGCTGTGATGCAAAGAAAATAGCGACCACAACCATCATTGTACTAATCGCGATAATCGCTTTTGGATAGCCTGTTGAGATTCGACTAATGCTCAATAACATCGTGTCCATCTTAGTGTGCTCTTGTGAATCTTCTTTGGCTGTATGTGGTTTAATTTTCATACTGGCAATCAGTGCTGGTAATAAAACCAAGTTAAACAACAAACCAATCAAAACACCACTACTGGCGAACACGCCTAAATCAGCCACGGGGGACAGCTCTGAAAATGAGAACGACCATAGGCCCGCTGCTGTGGTGAGTGATGTCATCACAATGGCAAGTCCAGAGTGTCCCATGGCATAACGTAGAGATGCCTTTCTGTCTTGCGTTTTAGAAAGGTCCTTATAAAAAATTGCCAATAAGTGAATGGCGCCGCCGGTAATAACGGCCAGTAAAAATGACGGCATAATTTGAGTCACAATGGTAAACGGCGTACCCGTTATAGCCATAAGAGACAAGGTAACTGCAATGGTGAAAAAAACGGCAACTAGAGGAAGTAGCACGCCTGAAAGGCGCTTAAATAATATGGCCAAAACAATTACAATCATTACAATCATTTTTGTAATAAAGCTTTTAGTATCCTCCATCATGCTTTGTTTTAACGTGCCAGCAATTACTGCTGAGCCGGTCAGATAGATTTTAAAATCCTCTGCTTCAAAGTCTTTAATAATTTGCTGAGCTTTGTTAACAAGAATAGTGTTTTCAGCATCCGAAAAATAAAGCTTCTCAGTTTGCACTATATTAACGGGCTTATCTGCGAACTCATCTTCTTCCTGTTCAACGATAAGTTTGCCATCAGCATCAAGCAAAGAGTATGTTTGTGTATCAATCACAATGGTGGTGAATGTTTGATCTTCACTAAATAACAAATTTTCTAGCAAAGGATTGTTAAGTGCTCGTTGTTTTTGCGGCTCAATCTGTTCTTGTGTATCTGGCAAGGCTTCAAACAAATCCTCAACAATCAGACTTTCTTGGTCGCCATAAGTATTTCTGGCATTAATAAGAGAGTTAACGTCTGTGATATAAGGCGTTAACTCATTTTCAAGTCGAACATGAAGCTTTTCCAGCTTCTTGAGAAAATTCAGATCAAAAACATTGCTTGTTTTAATAGCAACCAACAGCTTTTCATCACGACCAAACTGGTCTCTAAACTCATCATAAGCCACACGCATAGAATCTGTTTTATGCAGAAATCCCTCTGTTGAGGTGTCCATGGTTAAATTCGGCAATTGAGAGCCAAATGCTGCTACTAATAATAAAATGGCAAAAATGGTTTTTTTACTATTTGTAAAGATCAAGTCTGAAAAACTTTCAAATTTTCTTTCGGTTCGATGACGCCAATTCATAATAGGTAATTCCAATTAATAAGTTTTTAAAATTTTATTGTTATATAGAAAGCATGGTGTGCATTTTATTATATAAATTAAAATGTTGATGCCCCTCTATTTTTAAATCAAGTTCATTATAAGCTGTAATATAAACTAGCATATTATATAAAAAAACATTTGCTATCAACTTATTGCCAAATGTAACAATTCTATTGTGATCATATAGCTTACGTATAATTAATTTTATATGTTGAAAACAAAAAACATAATACTGCCAGGAGAAGAGGGGCCCTCTGTCGCGTTAAGACCCTATTACTTATCGCAAATACCGGTTATTGTGCTAGAAAGCAGTAGCACTAAAATAATACTAACACTGTGATTTACTATTTGACAAAAGTAGTTGTTAGTGCGATTTTGATTGTAATCATCTCTGAAATATCAAAGCGTAGCTCTTTTATGGGTGCGCTTCTTGCCTCTATCCCTTTGGTTTCTGTCATGGCCATTTTATGGATCTATATAGACACCAAAGATATTGAAAAAATAAGTAGTCTTTCTACAGGTATTTTTTGGCTTGTACTGCCCTCACTGGCTTTATTTGTATCCCTGCCTTTATTGCTAAAACAAGGTTTGGACTTTTATTTAAGCTTGCTTATCTCAGTCGCAATCACTGTTGCTTGTTACGCTATATTGATTTTTATTCTCGATCACTACAATATTAAACTGTAGATATCTTGAACTCAGAAGAGTCCACCAGTAAAGAAAAGTGTTTTATGTATAACACTTTAAAAACGATCCAAAATGCAATCAAACTGTTAAGCTTGACAAGCACAGTGTTTCTAAAGTGTTGTACAGTTAATATGGTGCCGATGGCCAGAGTCGAACTGGCACGAGCGTAGCTCACTACCCCCTCAAGGTAGCGCGTCTACCAATTCCGCCACACCGGCAAAAAAATTATAGCAACTTAATAGTTAGGAATGTCGCTTGTGTCAGATGGTGCTGGTGCGATCATCGGCACATCTGAAGGAACGGTTGAAGTTACCTGTTCCATAATACTACTTGAGTCGCTCTTAGCGCCAGTTTCATTGGTTGCTAAATAGGCTAGCGTTAGGCTAGTTACAAAAAAACCAATAGCAACGCTGGCAGTTAATTTGTACATAAATGAATTTGCCCCTCTAGCGCCGAATACTGAGCCAGATGCGCCTGCACCAAAAGCAGCGCCTGCATCAGCACCTTTGCCGTGTTGCATTAAAACTAGCGCAATTAAACTAAGTGCTAAAAGTATATGAATAATTAAAATGATTTGGAATGACATAATTAACCTGCTTTACAAATTTTTAAAAAATCTTCTGGTTTCAATGAAGCGCCACCAATCAGTCCGCCATCAATGTCTTCGCAACCAATCAGTTCAGCGGCGTTACTAGGATTCATACTACCGCCGTATAAAATCGGTGTGGTTTGAGCGACGTTCTCGTCGTTCTGTGCCAACATTGAACGAATAAAGGCATGTGCATCTTGAGCTTGTTGTGGTGTCGCTGTAACGCCCGTTCCAATTGCCCAAACCGGTTCATAAGCAATAATGATATTTTTAAAAGCATCAATACCAACACGATCAATCACCGCTTGAATTTGGCGAGAGACAACCATTTCCATGTTGTTACCCTCTCTCTCTTCTAGTGTTTCACCGATACAAAAAAGTGGCGTTAAGTGATTGTCTAGTGCAACTTGTACTTTTTGCGCGACTACTTCGTCAGTCTCGCCGTACATACTTCTTCGCTCAGAGTGTCCTACAACAACATACTGTGCACCAAAGTCTTTAATCATATCTGCACTTACCTCGCCAGTAAAAGCGCCTGATGCGTTAACATTTAGATCCTGAGCACCAAGATGTAATTGAGAGTGCGTAATTAATGCCTCAACTTGCGACATATAAGGAAAAGGCGCACAAACAATAACAGTTGAATCAACCTCTGCCATGCCAGAAAGAACACCCATAATCAGCGTGTTAACCGTCTCTTTTGAGGCGTTCATTTTCCAGTTGCCTGCAACAATAACTTGACGCATAATAACTCTCTACATAAAAAAAAATGAATGTTACGCTATTTAGCAATAAAAATCAATGGCTAAAGCTTTAGTGTGAAGACTTTGAGCCAAAATAAAGGGCCAATGACACCATTAAGATTCCAAGTGCAAAATATACTAAATCTAATGCACCAACAAAAGTCATTGACAAGGACACCTCAAAGAAGGTAACGACCAGGATCATTAAAATAACCTTCGCTAATTTAGCCTTAAGGTCATCTAAAGAGTTAATCACTAATACTTTAGATGATTGGCCACTTCCTTTTGCTTCATCTATGTCGCTAATAAACAACTCATACAAGCCTAATGCAAAAATCAGCAAAATTGTGGCCAACAAAAATCCATCAATGGAGCCAACTGTGTGTGAAACCATTTCAATTTTTAAAGCTTTTTTTACTTCGGCAGTGGCGCCAATATAATCGCTTGCATGAACAATTAAACTGCCCACGTCAATAGCGGTAATAACAAACAACATTAAAGAGAGTAATAGTGACGAAACTACGGCGGCTAAAACCATTAGCCTGGAGCTCCATAGCAACTTTTCAAAATACTTTTCTAAACCATTCATCCGCTTCTCTCTCAAAACAATATAATGCTTAAGTATATCATTTACTTAATTTAAATTACCGCTTATGTCAAAAACCTGGGCCCAATGTTTGGACACACTTAAAGACACCGTTCCTTTGGCTGAATATAGTGTTTGGATACACCCTTTAAAAGTGATAGAAGATAAGCATGCATTAACATTATTAGCGCCTAACACTCAAGTTAAAAATTACCTTAGTAAAAATTTAAAAACGCAAATTAAAAATGCCGTTACTCAGCACAATAAAAAACTAAAAATTTTTATAAGCCTGGCGCCAAATACAAGCCCTGATCAACCCAACTATAAGACGCACTCAACTCCTTTGTTTGAAGATTATACTTTTGACAACTTAGTGCTAGGTAATGCCAACCAGATGGCCTATGCCGCTACCAAGCAAATTGCTGAAAATATTCACGGATCACCCTACAATCCTTTTATTATTTATGGAGGATCTGGCCTAGGTAAAACCCACCTTATGCAAGCTGCTGGTCATTTGGCAAAAGCTAAGAACCCAAATTTGAAAGTCATGTATGTACCCCTTATGGATTTTGTAAGAAACATCACCTCCAGTCTTAGACACAATTCCATTGAAAACGTTAAAGCTTTTTATCAGTCAGCAGATTTATTGCTAGTTGATGATATACATCTAATAGCTGGCAAGGAAAAATCTCAGGAAGAGTTTTTTCATATTTTTAATTTTTTATTCAATGGCAAGAAACAAATTATATTCACATGCGATCAGTCGCCTAAAAAAATTAAGTCGCTAGAAGAGCGCCTGAAAACAAGATTCTCGCAAGGACTAAACTTACACTTAACGCCGCCTGAACTTGAGATGAGAGCTGCAATCTTATTAAAAAAATCACAAAATGAAAAAATCAACATTAATCTTACAGAGGATTTAGCACTCTACATAGCAGGTCATATAACGTCTAATGTCAGAGACTTAGAGGGTGCTTTATTGAAATTAAAAGCCTTTGTAGATTTTTCTAAAATCAATCAGTCCTTTATCTCCAAAGAAGTTGTTGAAACGGCTTTAGGTGACTTGATTAAACCGATCATGAAAAACATCGATGTAAACGATATCCAAAAAGAGGTCGCCAAACATTACGCGCTGACGGTATCAGATTTAAGCTCAAAATCACGAAAGCAACACTTAGTGCTGGCCAGACAAATGGCAATTTACATCAGTCACGAGCTTAGTTCTTTGGCGCTCAGCAAGATTGGTAAACAGTTTGGCAATAGAGACCATACAACAGTTATACATGCGATAAAGAAAATTGAAGAGAGGTTTGAAAACCCCGATATAAAGAATGATTACGACTTAATTAAACTTAAATTAGCCAACTTATAAACATATCCACAAAGATTGTTTTTCACACACCAGTGGATAACAATAATAACTTTAATAAAATACAAACTTTATAACCATATGCACAATTTTTTACATAAAATACCAACAAGCTATCAACAACTTAAATGATTAATCTTTAAAGAAAAATGTCACTTATTAACCAAAAAAAGTCTCACTAATAATAACAATAAATTTTAATTAAAAGGATTTCAAGATGAATACTCAACTAACTGTTAAAGAACTACTAGAACCTTTACAAACAGTTATCGGTGTTGTTGAAAAGAAGCAAACTCTACCCATTCTTTCTCATGTGCTTATTCAACTAAAAGATAACCAGTTGACCCTAACCACAACAGATATGGAAATTGAAATCCGAGCTTCTCACCCTATTAAAACACAGGAAGAAATTTCTTTTACTATCTATGCAAAGGATCTGATTGATATTATTAGAAAACTTCCTGAAACAACAATCATTGAGTTTATTATTGAAGAATCTAAGATTTATATTAAAACTAATAAAAATTCATTCGAGCTAAATACTTTTAATCATCAAGACTTCCCTTTTCTACCAGAAATAGAAAATACAGATATTATCAAAGTTAATTGTCAACAGTTAAAAGAGCTTATTGAAAATACTAGTTTCTCAATGGGAAACCAAGACATTAGAGCTTATTTAAATGGTTTGTATTTTGAAGTCGACCAAGACAAAATAGTTGTAGTTGCAACTGACGGGCATCGTTTATCTATTGGTGAAATTAAACAATTAAATAGCCTAACTAAAAAGAAAACAGTTATATTACCAAGAAAAGCTGTTTTGGAGTTAACCAAGATATTAAGTAAAAGTGAGCATAGTGAAGTAGATATCCACTTATCAGACAATTATTTTTATTTAGTTAGCAACGACACAACAATCATTAGTCGCCTTATTGACGGTAATTTTCCTAATTACTCTCAAGTATTACCAACTGACTTTGAAAATACAATTGTAATTGATCGTTTAGAGTTTTTAAATTCCCTTCAACAGGCTTCAATCTTTGTTGAAGAACGTACAAAAGGTGTTAAGTTAGTTTTTAAAAATTCACAATTAAATATTTTTTCGCATTCAGAACGAGGACAGGCTAAAACTCAAATCAGTACTAAAAATTTTGATAAAGAAATTGAAATTGCTTTTAATATACATTACCTAATTTCTATTTTAGAAAAATTACAAACAAACGAAATTAACATGGTTGTTCCGGGTGGTGAAAACCAATCTTGCATGTTGAGTAGCTCTGATGACGAGACTTATCAATATGTTGTTATGCCAATGCGTATTTAAACTACTTAAACACTATGGCAATTATTCGTAAACTGGCCATCACTCAGTTTCGTAATCTAAATCAGCAATACATCGAACCAGGTAAAAAATTAAATCTATTTGTTGCTGATAATGCTCAAGGTAAAACTAGCTTAATAGAAGCAATTTACTATTTAGGACATAATCGATCTTTTAAAACTAAGTCATTAAAAGAGTTGATAGAACTAGACCAGCAAAAGTTTCAAATAGATGCTCAAGTTGATGATTATCGCGTTAAATTAGAAAAATCAAAACAAAAAACTAATATTAATATTGATCAGTCACGTTTAAAAAATAGTAGTGAATTATCTAAAATTTTGCCTATTCAAATTATTACACCTGATAAAGGATTTATAGTTAATGGAACGCCAAAAAATAAACGATCTTACTTAGATTGGGGTGTGTTCCACGTGGAACTTGACTTTTTATCACATTTTAAAAACTACAATAAAGCTTTAAAAAATATCAATACATTATTATCTCAACAAAAACAGGAAGAACTAGATTTCTGGTTTTTAGAAATTTCAAAACTCTCTGTTGAGATTAATAAATCTAGAAGTAATTACATTGAGCAATTAAAAAAAACAAATTCAAGTGAATTGATTCTAGAGTTATCTGGTTTATTTAATACTATAGATTCTTTTAACTATGAATTTAAATCAGGCTGGCCAAAAGAGGTTGATGCATTTAATAGTGATAGTGTTTATCAGTATTTATCAAAAAATAAGCCACTCCTAGTAAAGGCTAAATATTTAAACCATGGCCCCCATAAAGCCAGCCTTAAGTTTTTTTTAAATAAAAAAGAGGAGTGTTTCTTATCAAGGGGTGAGCAAAAAACTTTGTCTATTATATTTTGGTTAACTCAAGTATCAATGTTGGTAAAAAACAACATCTATCCTATCGTCCTGATTGATGACATATCTTCAGAATTAGATACAATCAAAATTAAAACTATATTGCATTATTTAAATCATCTAAATGTTCAAATATTTATGACAGATATCGGTAAAGATTTATCTTTTATTAAAGATGAAAATCCTACTATTTTTAAAATTAATAAAGGTGTTATAACAACCCAATAATGATTGATAATATAGTTTATAAATAGACAAAAAAATCCTCACTTGAAATGATTTTATAGATACATGTAAGTTGTTAATAAATCCTTTTGACAACCTCTATTTACGTTGCTCGTGGTATAATAATTTTATTTTTTCAAGCACTTATGTCTGAAGATCAACAACAAGAATACAAAGCTTCTAATATTAAAGTTTTAAAAGGCCTGGACGCAGTTCGTAAGCGTCCCGGTATGTATATCGGTGATACTGATGATGGAACTGGTTTACATCATATGGTGTTCGAAGTAGTTGATAATGCGATTGATGAGGCGTTAGCAGGTCACTGTTCTAAAATTAACATCACCATTCATGAAGACCAGTCTGTTTCTGTTTCAGATGATGGTCGTGGTGTCCCTGTAGATATCCACCCTGAAGAAGGTGTTTCTGCAGCTGAAGTTATCATGACCGTACTTCATGCTGGCGGTAAGTTTGATGATAATTCATATAAGGTATCTGGTGGATTACACGGTGTTGGTGTTTCAGTTGTTAATGCATTAAGTGAATGGGTTAAATTAACAGTTTACCGTGATGGCGAAGTTCATGAACAAAGCTATACACTAGGTGTTCCTGATAAACCAATGAAAGTAACTGGTAAATGTGATACTACTGGCACCACTATTCACTTTAAACCGTCTCATGATGTGTTTACTATTACTGAGTTTAAATATGAAACCTTAGCAAACAGAGTTCGTGAATTGTCTTTTTTGAATTCTGGTGTTCACATCGAAATTGAAGAGTCAGGTACTGATAATAAAGATATTTTTGAATACGAAGGTGGAATTAAAGCTTTTGTTGAACATTTAAATAAAGCTAAAAAACCTATTCATAATGATATTATCTCAATCTCTGCTGAACGTGACGATATTGTAATTGATGTTGCCCTTCAGTGGTCAGAAACTTATCAAGAGAGCATTTATTGCTTTACTAATAATATTCCTCAACGTGATGGTGGATCGCATTTAGCGGGTTTTAGAGGTGCGCTAACCAGAACACTCAATAATTATATTGAAAATTCTGGCATGGCTAAGAAAGAAAAAATCACTATCACTGGTGAAGATACACGAGAAGGACTCACTGCAATTGTGTCAGTTAAAGTTCCAGATCCAAAATTCTCTTCTCAAACAAAAGAAAAATTAGTTTCATCTGAAGTTCGTGCACCTGTTGAGTCAGCCCTAAATGAAAAGTTAGGTGATTATTTGTTAGAGAACCCAAATGAAGCAAAAATCATTGTTGGGAAAATTTTAGACGCCTCGAGAGCTCGTAATGCAGCCCGAAAAGCTAGAGAAATGACCCGTCGTAAGGGTGTTCTCGATATCGCCGGCTTACCGGGAAAATTGAGCGATTGCCAAACTAAAGACCCAGCCGAAAGTGAAATATTTCTTGTGGAGGGAGATTCTGCGGGTGGTTCTGCAAAACAGGGTCGTGATCGCCGTACACAGGCAATTCTTCCTTTAAAAGGTAAAATTTTAAATGTCGAAAAAGCGCGTTTTGAAAAAATGCTATCTTCAGTTGAAGTTGGAACATTAATTACCGCATTGGGTTGTGGAATTGGCAAAGAAGAATATGATCTTTCAAAACTTCGTTACCATAAAATTGTAATCATGACGGATGCTGATGTTGATGGTGCACATATTCGCACATTACTGCTCACGTTCTTTTACCGATATTTGCCAGAATTAATTGAACAAGGTTACTTATACATTGCTCAGCCGCCGCTTTATAAAATTAAAAAAGGTAAACAAGAGCGTTACTTGAAAGATGATCAAGAATTGAATGATTATTTATTGCAAGAAGCCGTGAATGATGCAAATTTATTCTTTAGTGAAGATGAGCCTGCAATATCTGGTGTTGCACTTGAGAAGTCTGTCAAAGACTATTATAAAATTATTACCATTATTGGCAAGCTATCTAAACATTATCACCCTGACTTATTGAAAGTAATTGCAAACTCTGAAGCTGTTGAAGATCTATCTGATAAAAAATCAATGGAAAACTGGTGTGAGAAAATAACTATAAAACTTAATCAAGATTTAACACCTGCCCAAAAGCACAATGTTGTGTACGTTCAAGGCGAAGTTAAGCACACCCTTTGTGTTTATGGTGTTGACACCGACCAAATAACACTTGGTCAGGCATTTTTCGATTCAGTTGATTATCAAACCATCAAAGATTTTTCAAACAAAATTGAAAGCGCTATTAATAAACAATCTTTTGTAGAAAAGAAAGATAAGAGAATGCAAATTAATAGCTTCAGTGAGGCGGTTGCCTTTTTAATTGAAGATGCCAAAAAAGGACAAAGTTTCCAGCGTTACAAGGGTTTGGGGGAAATGAACCCTGAACAGCTTTGGGAAACCACCATGGATGCAGAGCAAAGAACCCTACTCAAAGTTAAAATTGAAGATGCTATTGTAGCCGATGAAGTTTTCTCCACCTTAATGGGTGATGAAGTTGAGCCTCGTAGAAAGTTTATCGAAGATAATGCTTTATCAGTTGACAACTTAGATTTTTAAAACAAACGAAAATCAGTTAACTTTATCAAAAAAACCCTTTTATACCCCCTAAGAGATAGGGCTGGTATCACTATAAAATAGCGGTACTTATTTGCAATTAAGTATAATTTATTTTAATCTATATCTTAGAAAACTTAGGAAAATAATATGTCTAAAAAACATCCAGTTGTTGTTGTAACCGGGTCATCTGGTGCTGGAACAACATTCGTAAAACGTGCATTTGAGTACATTTTTTTACGTGAAAAAATAAATTCATTAGTTGTTGAGGGTGATAGTTTTCACGCATATGATCGAGTTGCCATGAAAGCAAATGTTAAGAAAGAAGAGGCGTCAGGAAATAATTTCTTTTCACATTTCGGCCCAGATGCTAATTTATTTGACAAAATTGAAGAAACATTTAAAGATTACGGTAAGACTGGACAGTGTGATCGTCGTTATTACTTGCATTCTGATGAAGAAGCTAGTGAGCACAATGAACGCTTAAACACTGACTTAAGCCCAGGTGAGTTTACACCGTGGGAAAAAGTCGGATCAGGCACAGATATACTTTTCTATGAAGGTCTTCATGGTGCAGTTGTTACCGATGATATTGATATGGCGCAATATGCTGACTTAAAAATTGGCGTAGTTCCGAGTGTTAATCTTGAATGGATTCAAAAAATTCATCGAGATAATGCGGAGAGAGGCTATTCAGCAGAAGAGACAGTTGATACCATCATGCGAAGAATGCCAGACTATATTAATTATATTACACCGCAGTTTTCAAAAACAGATATTAACTTTCAGCGTGTTGCTACAGTTGATACTTCTAATCCATTTATCGCTCGTGATATTCCCACCCCGGATGAAAGTTTTGTAGTGATTCGGTTTAAAGATCTAGAAAAAACCCCGGTTGATTTTACTTATTTATGCAGTATGATTAACGGCTCTTTTATGTCCAGACGCAATACTATTGTAGTTCCAGGCGGCAAAATGAGTTTAGCAATGGATATTATTTTGTATCCAATTATTAAGCAGATGATCGAAGATAAATAAGTTATTTTTTTCTTCAACCCTAGAAGCCCTAATTATTGAATAGTAATTAGGGTTTTTTAATTTAAAGCCATTTAATAAAATACAAGTATCAATCGCCCTAACATTTTTTTATATTGGTTGAAAGGCGTCGCTAAATTTACTGCGCTATTTCGATTTTAAAATAGCATTATGACTGTAATAATGACAAGTGCACTAGTTGCCCTAGGCTTGACATTAATTTCGCTTTAAGTTCTATTTAACGACGATATTAACAAGCTTGTTTGGCACAACAATTACTTTGACTATTGTCTTGCCACTGGTAAATTTGATGACATTTTCATCTGCTAACGCACGAACCTCTAGTTGCTCTTTTTGCGTATCTACATTAAGCATAAGTTTTGCACGTAATTTACCATTAACTTGGACAATTATTTGAACCTCATCTTGCTCTAAAGCCTTATTATCAACCTCTGGCCAAGACTCATTGATAATAGCGGTTTGATGACCAAGTTGATGCCATAGATAATGGCATAAATGCGGTGTTATTGGGCTTAATGCGCGTAAGATAATGTCTAACGACTCCAGGCGTATTGACATTGATTGCCCATCAGTTTGCTTAAATTTGCTAAGCGCATTAGTTAGCTCCATCATTGATGCAATAGCAGTATTAAAAGAGTTTCTGCGTTTAATGTCATCAGTTATCTTTGCTAAAGTTTGATATATTTTTTGGCGAATTTGTTTCTGTTCCTTGTTAAGAGTATTTGCATCCAGACTCTCAGTAGCATGATACTTACTGTCAGTGAAATAGCTTTGCGCCAGTCGATAAACTTTATTAACAAATCTATATGAACCCTCTAATCCAGAATCACTCCATTCTAGATCTTGCGTAGGAGGTGCGGCAAATAAAATGAATAAGCGTACAGTATCTGCACCATATTTTTCAATCATTTGAGCAGGATCAACTGTATTACCTTTGGATTTACTCATTTTAGCGCCATCTTTAAGCACCATACCTTGGGTTAATAGATTTTTAAAAGGTTCATCATGCTTAATTAAGCCTTCATCACGCAAAAGTTTGCTGAAAAACCTTGCATATAAAAGATGTAAGATTGCATGCTCAATGCCACCAATGTATTGATCTACTTCAAGCCAATAATCTGCGCGTTTATCTAGCATCGCCTCATCATTATCTGCACACGCATATCTTGCGAAATACCATGACGACTCAAAAAATGTATCAAATGTATCTGTCTCTCGTTCTGCCTTACCACCACAAGCTGGGCAAATTGTTTCGTAGAATTCAGGCATTTTTTTGATTGGAGAGCCAACCCCATCAAAAGCAACTTTTTCAGGTAATACGATAGGCAGGTGTTTTTCAGGCACAGCAACTGAGCCACACTTGGCACAATTAATAATCGGAATAGGGCAGCCCCAATAGCGTTGACGAGATATACCCCAATCACGTAATCGGTAGTTATCTTGTTTTTCACCTAAGTTTTTTAATTGAAGCTTGTTAGTAATTGCTTCAAAAGCTTGTTCGAAATTAAGACCGTTAAATTCACCAGAGTTGCATAAAACACCTTTATTGGTAAAAGCACTTTCAGAAGTGTCATGGCTGCCCTCTTCGGGCTTAACAACCTCAAGCATTGGGATGGCATATTTCTGTGCAAATTCAAAGTCTCGTTGGTCATGAGCCGGCACACTCATTACGGCGCCGGTTCCATACCCCATTAAAACAAAGTTGGCAATCCAGATTGGCACCTCTTCGCCCGTTATAGGGTGTGTACACGTAAGTCCGGAGTTTGCGCCTCTCTTTTCCATAGTTTCCATGGCTGCTTCAGAAGTTTCCATGGTGCGACACTCTTCAATAAATTTTTGAACTTCTGTATTGCTTTTGCCCGCTTGCAATGCCAAAGGATGTTCACTTGCAATGGCTAAATAAGTGACCCCCATCAAAGTATCAGGCCGAGTTGTGTAGATTTTTAGTGACTCACCGCCTTGCCTGTTAAAGCTAATTTCTAAGCCAGTTGATTTTCCAATCCAGTTCCTTTGCATGGTTTTAACTGCCTCGGGCCAACCATCAAGCTTATCTAGTGAGTCGAGCAGTTCATCAGCATAGTCAGTTATGCGCATAAACCATTGAGAAATTTCTTTTTTCTCGATAAGGGCGTCCGAGCGCCAACCTCGACCATTGATAACTTGCTCATTAGCTAGAACAGTTTGATCAACTGGATCCCAGTTAACAACAGCATTTTTTTTGTACACTAAGCCTTTTTTAAACAGCTGAACAAACAACCACTGTTCCCATTTATAATATTTTGGATGACAAGTGGCTATCTCACGTGACCAGTCATAGCCGAAGCCTAATTGGGTTAGCTGGTCTCGCATGTAATCTATGTTCTCATAGGTCCATTTTGCTGGCGGTACTTTATTTTTTATCGCCGCATTTTCAGCGGGCAATCCAAACGCATCCCAGCCAATTGGCTGCATGACATTTTTACCCTGCATTTTTTGAAATCGAGAGATAACATCGCCAATTGAATAATTACGCACATGACCCATATGTAGGCGTCCTGATGGATAAGGAAACATGCTTAAACAGTAATATTTTTCTTTTGAAGCGTCTTCAACAACTTCAAACGATTTGTGTTTTTTCCAATATTGTTGGGCTTGAGATTCGATTTCTAAGGGGTTGTATTCTGGGCTCATAATGTGTTTTATTTACTGTCGATATCGCACTGAGAAACAGCAGAGTTAAGTTCAAGCGTACCGATTAATTCATCAATACTATTTAGCTGGTGATCAATTAAATATTGACTAATACCGTCATTGATCTTGGGACAGGCCAATGGATCATAAAATAAGGCAGTACCGATACCAACTGTAGAGGCGCCTGCAATGATAAACTCAATAGCGTCGTTGGCAGTCATAATTCCGCCTTGGCCAATAATAGGAATATTGTATTTCTTGCTCACCTGATACACTTGATGAACCTTTAAAAGAGCGACAGGCTTAATGGCCGGCCCAGACAAGCCACCCTGATTGTTGCCAATAACAGGGCGTCGTGTTTTTGTATCAATGGACATACCCATCAGAGTGTTAATAACGGCCAAGCCATCTGTTCCTGCATCGATACATCGTTGAGCACTCAGTGCGATATTAGTCTGATTTGGAGATAGTTTAGTGACTAAAGGCTTAGTAGTATTTTTTCTACAAATTTCAACCACTCGATAAGACATATCTGGATCGTTTCCAAATGCAACTCCACCTTCTTTTACGTTAGGGCAAGAGATATTGATTTCAATAGCATCAATGTCAGAATCATCAAAACGTTTGGCGATTTCTCCATACTCCTCAATAGAAGAGCCTGAAATATTAATGATAAAACGCGTTTCTTTTTTATCTAGTTTTGGCATGATTTCATTAATTACGATATCAGTGCCTGGATTTTGCAGACCAATGGCATTTATCATACCCTCTGGCGTTTCAGTAATACGACTAGGAATATTACCAAGCCTAGGCTCTAAAGTTGTTCCTTTCAGGCAAATAGCGCCTACATCTGTATTGGAAAACCCTTCAATTCGCGTGTACTCTTCACCAAAGCCAACGCAACCAGATAGTAGAACGATTGGAGAGTCTAGCTCTAGACCGCAGAACTGAGTTTTTAAGTTATTATGCATACGCAGTATTATACATTTTTGCTGTTAAAATTAGTGATTATGAAAGGCTTGTTTATTAGTGGTAGTGGAACAGATGTCGGTAAAACTTTTATCGCGCAACATCTTGTCAATCTATTAACCCAATCAAAAGTAGTTGCTGTGAGAAAGCCGGTTGAGAGTGATTGTCAGTTTGTTAATGGAAACCTAATAACCAAGGATGCGCTTAAGTTGCTAAAGGCAAGTAATATTGACGATGATATTGACACAGTATGCCCATATAAGTTTAGCCAATGTAGTAGCGCAGAAAGTGCAAGTAAGGCGAGTAATGTTGAATTATCACTTGATCAACTTATAGATGCATGTGCAAGTAAATCCTTTGTTGTTGTCGAAGGGGCGGGTGGATTATTATCCCCTATTGCAAAAAACACTCTAAATATAGACTTGGCTGAATCACTAGCATTGCCGCTGATTATAGTGGTTAAGGATGAATTGGGCGCAATCAACCAGGCGCTATTAACAATTAAAGTTGCGAAGCAATATCAGCTTGATATTGCCTGTGTTATATTAAACCAGTTTGAGTCCAACGCGCTTGAAAATGCAAATGCCATTAGTCATTACGGGGGCTGTAATGTAGCGATCTACAATAGTTTGTCAATAACTGAATTTGACGAGCAACTAAACAAAATACTAGGCTTAAGCTAGTATTAGTCGAGTAGAGTTAGGCCGGGTTTTTTTTCGACCTCTAGAGGGCGCTCTTTGATTTCAAACAGCATTCCTTCACCGTTTTCACCAGCATAAATACTGAGTATTGAGTCAATTGGTATAAATACATCAACTGATTGGCCGGAGAATCGCGCTTTAAAGCTGATATGCTCATCACTCAATACTAGCGATTCAGTTGCAGAGTCTGCAATGTTAAGAACAATCCTATCTTGTTGAATAAACTGCTTAGGTACTATGACTGAAGAGTGGCCACAATCAACTAAAATATGAGGCGTTAGTCGAGAGTCTTCCATCCATTGGTGGTAGGCTCTAACTAAGTAAGGCGTAACTGAAGCCATGGTTGAACAACTCTAGTTGTATTCTTTTTCGCAGTCCGTCATACACTCGTTGAAAGAATTTCTACTGAAGAGTCTTTTAGCGTAGTCGTTGACAGCTTTTCCAGGTGCACCTAAATCAATATCTAGCTTCTTTAAGCGCCACAAAAGTGCTGCTAAACATGCATCAACGATTGTCATTTCATCACTTTTAAAGAAGGGCTTATAAGCAAACAACGGCACCAATTCAATTAGGTTGCTCTTTAAGATTTTTCGAGCCTCATCGGCTTGTTTTTTACTTCCAGTTTCAATGGTATCAACCAATTCAAACCAACAGCCTTGAGAGCGAGTAAACCTAAAAATCATTAGTCTTTTTTCAGATTTTTCAATTGGATCTACTGGCAGCAATGGCGGAAATGGAAATCTTTCATCTAGGTATTCCATGATGACAGATAGGTCATACAGAACAATGCCGCGATCAAATAAAGTAGGAAGAGATTGGCAAGGATTTAGTTCTAGAATTTCTTCGGGCATCTCATCAACTTCAAGATTGAATACATCTCTCTCAATGTTCTTTTCAGCCATGATGAAGCGCACTACATGTGATTCAATTTCACGAGGCGAAGAGTACAAAGTTGTTGAAGATGGATTAGGTTTTGTTAACATGGATTTCTACCTTTTTTAAAATCAAAAAAACAACACCCTAATTTAATAGGGTGTTGTTATATATTACAATTGTACTGGTTTAGTTAGTCTTTTGCACGCCATTTACCGTACTTGACGTCCTTCCAGTATTCTTTTTTCATTAAGTAAGAAAGGATAAATAGGATGAATAAAAATCCTAGAACTTTAATACCGATCTCATATCTAATTAGCTTCACAGGCTCTGATACATAGTCCAAGAAGTTAGTGATATCTCTTACTTCTCGATTGAACTCCAACTCTGATTTATCTTGCTTAGATTGCCATAAGGCATCAGGCATAGAGGCGTTTTCTAGTACATGGTTATTCACACCATAAGGACGTGTATCGTCTGCATAAAAACTTCTAAGATAAGTATATATCCAGTCTGTGCCCTTTGCTCGAGCAGTTAATGATAAGTCAGGCGGGGTTGTGCCAAACCATTTATTTGCTCCATCAACAGGCATTGATGAAAATATTTTGCTACCTGTTTTTTCAGCATTAAACATTAGATTTTTAGCCATATCGGCTTCATCAATATTTAAATCCTTAGCAATACGATTGTAGCGCATTAGCTCAATAGAATGACAGCCTGAACAGTTATTCATGAAAGACTTGACGCCTCGTTGTAATGAGGCTTCATCCGTAATATCAGTATTAGCGTTATCCAAATTAACACCCACACCGGCTGAGTTAGCATTGAAAGAGATTATCAATACTGAAACTATAGATATTGTTTTAAGTAGTGTCTTCATATTATTGCTCCGTGGTTCTTTCAGGCACCGGTTTGGTTTTACCAATAGAGGTAAACCAAGGCATTAGAATAAAGAACGCAAAATAAAGTGTGGTGAAAATTTGAGCCATTAAACTGTATAAAGGCGTCACTGCTTGCATACCAAGCCAGCCTAACACAACAAAAGTGACCACGAAAATTCCTAAAGCAACCTTATAAGGCCATGAACGGTATCTAATTGATTTAACTTTAGAGCGATCTAACCACGGCAATGCGATAAGAATTAGTAAAGCAGCAAACATGGCTAATACACCAGGTAATTGCGATCCAAACATTGGCGGCACAGCCCTTAGAACCGAATAAAAAGGTGTTAAGTACCATAGTGGCGCAATGTGATCAGGCGTCTTAAGAGGGTTTGCTTCAATAAAGTTTGGACCCTCCAGAAAATAACCTCCTAACGCAGGAGCAAAAAATACAATTGAGGAGAAAATCATTAAGAAAACCACCACGCCCACAATGTCTTTGACACTGTAATATGGGTGAAATGGAATGCCATCTTTTGGAATACCATTTTCATCTTTATTTTGCTTGATTTCAACACCGTCTGGATTATTCGAGCCAACCGTATGCAATGCAACGATATGCAAAAATACCAACACTACTAAGATTAATGGAATGGCGATAACGTGCAATGAGAAGAATCGATTTAATGTAGCGTCCCCTACTGCATAATCACCTAGAATAAACTCCAAGATTATGTCACCCACAATTGGGAATGAGCCAAAAAGATTGATAATAACCTTTGCACCCCAGTAAGACATTTGACCCCACGGCAGAACATAGCCCATAAAGGCTTCAGCCATCAAGGCTATGTAAAGAACCATACCAAGTATCCAAATTAATTCCCGAGGCGCTTTATATGAGCCATAAAGCAACGCTCGGTACATATGCAGATAAATTACCACAAAGAATGCAGATGCACCTGTTGAGTGAATATAACGGATCAACCAGCCCCAATCAACGTCTCGCATAATATACTCAACGGATGCAAAGGCATTAACTGCATCAGGTTTATAATGCATGGTTAAAAATATACCAGTAAATAGCTGAATAACCAATACCAGCACAGCTAAAGATCCAAAAAAATACCAGAAATTAAAGTTTCTAGGCGTGTAATATTCTGCTAGATGCTCATTCCAGACTTTAGTTAGCGGGAATCTTTGATCTATCCAGTTTTTGTTGTTATCCATTTTCTCTCCAATAATTAGACTTTCGGATCAACACCTAAGCGGATAAGCGTGTCTGATACAAAGTGATAAGGCGGGATAGCCAGGTTGATCGGTGCTGGTGTGTTCTTATAAACGCGACCTGCTAGGTCAAATTTAGACCCGTGACAAGGACAATAAAACCCACCTTGCCAGTCGTCACCACCTAAGTCTGCTGCACCTACTTCAGGACGATAGGTAGGAGAGCAGCCTAAATGAGTGCAAATACCAATTATGACGGCAACTTCCGGATTGATAGAGCGCCATTTATTTTTAGCATAATCAGGCTGTTGAGGTTCTTCATTGTTTGGATCTACTAGAAAATTATTCAATGTATCTAATTTGGCAACTGTATCTTTGTCACGCTTAAAAACCCAGACAGGTTTTTTGCGCCAAAGAACGCGAACCAGCTGACCATCCTCTAGTTTTGAGATATCTACATCTACAGGAGCTCCAGCTGCTTTTGCACGTGCCGAGGGCATCCAAGAAGACAGAAACGGCACCATTACAAAGCCAACACCAACAGCACCAACTACACTAGTGGCGTTGGTCAAAAAACGCCTTTTCTTTAAATCTATTTCTTGTTCTGACATAAGATTACATCCCTTTACTCTAAATATTTATACAATAAAAATCCAATAATTATACTGTAATATTATTATTAAATGATAAGCAATTAGCGCGGTTTGTGTTATTGAATGGAAGAGACTCTGATGTTGATATGATCTATGTTGCCAGCCAAAGAAATAGACTGTAAAAGTATGATTAATTCAGGAAGTTGCTGTTTAGCTCTAAAAGCAATAGCCGAGTTATTGGCTATTAAGGTTGCTGTACTGCCCTTAATCAGGCAAAGTTTCAAAGTTTTTAGAGTGTCTGGTAGTTTTGGCGCTAGCTGTATATTAATCTCATTATAGATTTTAGCCTGAGCAAATAATTGACCCAGCTCCCCGCCAGGAGAAAAATTTGAAATATTAGTTGTTGGCTTATGCGGGCACATTTGATGCAAAGGCTAGTTTATATGTGAGAAAATAGGTTTTTTTGTAAAAAACAGTTCTTTTTATCCTAATGAGTATTATAAATAAAATTTTATCCAAGATTGTCGGCTCTAGAAATGAGCGACTTGTTAAAGAACTAAGCAAGACAGTTAAGGGTATTAATGATCTAGAGGAAGGATTTCAAGCTCTGAGTGATGAGCAGTTGCGAACCAAAACCCAAGAATTTAAAGAGCGTTATGAGTCTCAAGAATCTTTAGATGACTTATTAACTGAAGCTTTTGCGGTAATGCGTGAGGCCAGCGTTCGGGTTCTCGGGCTAAGGCATCATGATGTTCAGCTTATTGGCGGCATGGTTTTGCATAATGGCAACATTGCAGAGATGGGGACTGGCGAAGGTAAAACTTTAGTCGCTACGTTGCCAGCTTATCTTAACGCTTTAAGTGGTAAGGGTGTTCATGTTGTTACTGTGAATGATTATTTGGCCGAACGTGATGCTGAATGGATGGGCAAGGTATTTGAATTTTTAGGTTTAAGCGTAGGCATTGTTGCCTCTAATAGACCCCCAGAGGAGAAGCAAGCAGCTTATGCATGCGATGTGGTTTATGCTACAAATAACGAATTGGGCTTTGACTATCTGCGTGATAATATGGCCTTTACCACTGACCAAAAGGTGCAACGAGGGTTGAATTTTTCCATTGTTGATGAAGTAGACTCGATTTTGATTGATGAAGCGAGAACACCCCTGATTATTTCTGGACCTGCAGCAGATTATGCTGAGGTATACAAAGCCATTAATCACATGATTCCTAACTTTACCAAGCAAGTTGAGAGTGGCGAAGGTAAAGAGGTTGTTGTGGAAGTGCCAGGAGATTACACAGTCGATGAAAAGCATAAACAGGTATTTTTAACAGACGACGGCCATTCAAAAGCAGAGAGTCTTTTGATTGATGCAGGTGCATTACCAGAGGGTGCAAGCCTTTATGATGCTAGTAATATTTTATTAATGCAGCATATTAACTCGGCTCTTAGGGCCCATATCTTATTCAAAATAGACGACAACTATATTATTGATGGTGATGAGATAGTTATTGTTGATGAATTTACTGGTAGAACAATGCCGGGTCGTCGCTGGAGTGAAGGGCTTCATCAGGCTATTGAAGCCAAAGAAGGAGTGAGCATTAAGAAAGAAAATCAAACACTAGCCTCGATTACTTTCCAAAATTATTTCAGACTTTATGCCAAGCTATCTGGCATGACTGGAACAGCAGATACCGAGGCGGTAGAGTTTCAAGATATTTATAATCTTGAAACTGTCGTTATTCCGCCTAATAAAATTTCAGAGAGAAATGATAAAGCCGATCAAATTTACCTAACTTTAGAAGAAAAGCTAGAGGCTATTGCAAATGATGTAGTTAATTGCCAAGAAACAGGTCAACCGGTTTTGGTAGGCACTAGTAGTATTGAAAATTCTGAAGCAATTTCAGACCTATTAACTAATAAAAAAATTAAGCATGAGGTATTGAATGCGAAGCAACACGAGAGGGAGGCGATTATTATCGCCAATGCTGGCTCAGTTGGTGCGGTAACCATTGCAACTAATATGGCCGGTCGTGGTACTGACATTGTACTAGGTGGAAAACTGACAGACGATGCAACGGAAAAACAAAAACAAGATTGGAGTGGTGAGCATGCAAAGGTGATTTCTTCAGGCGGCCTTCATATTGTGGGCACCGAGCGCAATGAATCTCGTCGTGTAGATAATCAGCTGCGTGGTCGTTCTGGTCGTCAAGGTGATGTGGGATCGACCCGTTTTTATTTATCGTTAGAAGATAACTTGATGCGTATTTTTGCCAGTGAAAAAATGGCAACAATGATGCAAAGATTAGGCATGGAAAAGGGCGAAGCTATTGAGCATAAAATGGTTAATAGGGCCATTGAGAATGCACAGCGTAAAGTTGAGGGCATGAATTACGATGCCAGAAAGAATTTGCTTGAGTACGATGATGTCGCTAACGACCAAAGAAAAGTTATTTATACATTGCGCGATGACTTAATGGACGTTGATAATGTTCAGGATCATTTTATAAGCATCAGAAAGCAAGTCATTGGAGATCTTTTTGGAGGTTATATTTCGACAGAACAGGCCGAAGAAGACTGGGATGTTGAAGGTTTACACAACGCTCTAAAGGCAGACTACAAGGCGGATTTTCCTTTGCAAAAGTGGCTTGATGATGGTGTTGATGTTGATGAATTAGAGAGTAGGATTGTTGAGGGCTTGAGTGCAATTTGCGACTATAAAGAAGGGTTAGCTGGCTCTGAATCTATGCGTGGATTTGAAAAGGCGGTTATGTTACAAACGCTTGATCATTATTGGAAAGAGCATTTGGCTGCCATGGATTATTTACGACAAAGTGTTAATTTGCGAGGCTACGCCCAAAAGAATCCGACCCAAGAATACAAGCGAGAGTCTTTTGCCATGTTTACTGAGCTTTTAGAGACTATTGATATTGAAGTGGTTAAGTCACTGTCTAGTGTGACTATTAATGAGAATACAGATGCTTCTGATGTTGAGCAGCAAGACAATGAAGCAACCGAGCCGCAACATGATGAGCTTGGAGCAGCTGGTGTTGATAATCATGAAGTTGAGGCAATAGAAAAGCAAACTTACCAACGAGACGATGAAAAAGTGGGGCGCAATGATCCTTGCCCATGTGGCTCGGGTAAAAAGTATAAAAACTGTCATGGCTAACACAGAAAATGTCCAATATTATATTGGACTGATGTCTGGCACCAGTCTTGATGGTGTTGATGGGGTTATTGTTAATAGCATGACTCAAAAAATAGTTAACCAGGCTTATCTACCCTACTCAAAGGCGCTCAAAAACAGCTTGCGCCAGTTAACCCAGAGCGGCAGAACCTCGTTAGAAAGTTTAGCGGAAATAGACACCCAAGTTGCAGATGTTTTTTCTAATACAGCTTTACTTCTATTGTCTAATGCTGGTCTTAAGTCTAATGAGATTACTGCAATTGGCTCACACGGTCAAACAATTTATCATCAAGGCGGCAACTACTCGATGCAAATCGCACACGGTGCATTGATTGCACAAAAAACCAACATTACAACCGTGGCAGATTTTCGCATGCAGGATGTTGCCGCTGGCGGCCAGGGCGCTCCGTTAACGCCACTATATCATTTGCACTTGCTAAATGGCAAGCCTGGTACGGTGATTAATTTAGGCGGTATTGCTAATTTGACCCAAATAAGTGGCGAGAGTGTAATTGGTTTTGATACAGGTCCAGCAAATACATTGTTAGATAATTGGATTAAACAGCACAAATCATTAGATTGTGACCTTGATGGGTTGTGGGCTAGAAGTGGCCTTGTTGATCAAGGGTTATTAGATAAGCTGTTAGCAGATGCTTATTTTCAAAAAAATATACCTAAGAGCACAGGCCCAGAATATTTCAATCTTGCTTGGCTGGATAAACTCTTGACAGGCGATGAAACTGCAAAAGACGTTCAAAGAACTTTATTAGAGTTAACAGCCCTGAGTGTCTCCAAATTCATTAGACCAGATACTGACGTGTATTTATGTGGGGGCGGCGCGCACAATGCTTTTTTAGTAGAGCGCTTGACGTGCTTAAACTCAAGTAGTCGTATTATGAGCACCAATAATCTGGGCGTTCACGTAGATTATGTTGAAGCCGCTGCTTTTGCTTTTTTCGCACAACGCACGTTAGCGGGAAAAACCTCAAATTTAACTGAAGTTACTGGCGCAAAACAAACAAGAATATTAGGAGCAATTTATGCAATTTAAATTAATTCAACCAGACGACTGGCATTTACATGTGCGATCTGGAGAGGCACTAAAATCAGTCGTAGGAATGAGTGCCAATCAAATGGCTAGGGCTATTATTATGCCAAATTTAAACCCACCAGTAGCAAACGCTGAACAGGCACAAGAGTATAGAGACGAGATTCTTGCTGCACTTCCTGAAGACACCGAGTTCGACCCTTTGATGGTGTTATATTTAACCAACAATACCAGCGTAAAAGATATTGAGGCCGCATCTAAGTGTCATTTTATCAAGGCTGCTAAACTCTATCCTGCAGGCGCCACCACTAATTCTGATAGTGGAGTGACTGACATTAAAAATATCTATCCGGCATTGGAAATGATGAGCAAGACAGGTATGCTTTTACTGGTTCATGGAGAGGTTACACATCCTGATATCGATATTTTTGATCGTGAAGCGGTGTTTATTGACCAAATTCTAACTCAAATTGTTAAAGACTTTCCGGAGCTTAAAATTGTTTTTGAACATATTACGACAAAAGATGCGGTAGATTTCGTTTTGAAGAGTGGTAAAAACGTAGCCGCAACTATCACGCCCCACCATTTGCTGGCAAATCGTAATGATATGTTGGTCGGCGGCATTCGTCCACATTATTTCTGCCTACCTGTTCTTAAGCGAGCGAACCCTCATCAACTGGCCTTGCTTGACGCAGCTATCAGCGGCAATCCAAAATTTTTCTTAGGAACAGACTCTGCGCCACATGCAAAGGATGCAAAAGAATCGGCTTGTGGTTGTGCGGGAATCTTAAGCGCACATTGTGCGATTGAACTCTATGCGCAAGTCTTTGAGTCGAGGGGCGCTCTAGATAAGCTTGAAGGGTTTGCATCACTCTTTGGTCCGGATTTTTACGGCCTGCCCAGAAACACGCGAACTATCACCTTGTCTAAAGAAAACTGGACGGTGCCTGATAGCTATGATTATGCGGGCTCGACTATCGTGCCATTTATGGCGGGAGAGGTTCTATCTTGGAAGTTGATTTAGCATCTAGCCAAAGTAGTTTTTCGCCGCTTCAACATCAAGCTTAATCTGTTCTTTTAGTTTATTAAGGGAGTCGAATTTTTGCTCTTGTCTAATTTGCTGTTTAAACACAACCTCGGCAAATGCTCCATAAACTGTTTGGTTAAAGCTAAATAGGAATACTTCTAATAATATATTCTCACCGTTAACGGTGGGTCGTTTGCCTATATTGCACACACCTTTAAATGTGTTTCCAAGTAAGTGAACTTGTACACAAAAAACACCTAAAACAGGACTGATATCGCGCTTAATGGGAATGTTTATGGTTGGAAAGTTGATGGTTCGACCTAGTTGCTTTCCCGAGGTAATTTTTCCAGAAATAGAGAACTCTCGCCCTAGCATCTGATTGGCCAATTCAAACGAACCCTGTGACAAAAATTCTCGAATTTTTGAACTACTAACTCGGTGATTGTTGCATAGAACACTTTGGGTGTTCTCAACTTTAAATTCCTTTTGTATGCCTAGATTTTTTAGTAATTTGAAATCCCCCGCCCTTCCTGATCCAAATCGAAAGTCGTCTCCAATAAGGCAAAACTTCATTCCTAGCTTTTCCAGCAGTATTTGTTGTATAAAATCTTCAGCACTAAGTTTAGAAAAATCTTGATTAAAGGCAATAATTAGGTGAATATCTAGTCCTAATTGTTTTAATTGTTGGTGTTTTTGTTTAAAGCTACTTAATGTGGCTTTTTTGTGGCCAAAAAAACTTTGTGGAGTTGGTGCGAATGAAATTAGCACGGAGGGTAGTTGTAATACTTGAGCCTTTTCAACTAGGCGTGAAATAATATGCTGATGACCCGTATGAACGCCGTCAAAATTACCTATGGTGACAACGCTCCCTGGGTATTGTTTTAAATTGTGTAGACCACGGACAGTATTCATGTAACTATTTTAGTCTATTTGCTCGCTTAAACCAATGTGCGTTAAGCTTGATATTTGCGAAAGGATTCTAGAAATAGGTTTTGGCATGCCAAGCTCAGTCTGTTCGATAAGACGAAACTTGGCACTACTAGAGGGGCAGTTGATAACAATAGGGCGAATGTGTAAATGGTAGTGTGTGAAGGTATGTTTAAAAACCGGAAGTTGTTTGATGATAACAGCTGACGGGTCAAATTCTTGCATAGACTGTGCGATAGATAGTGGTGTATCTTCAGACTCTACTAAACTCCATAGCCCTCCCCAAATTCCTTGACTGGGTCTTTTTTGTAAATACACTTGACCATTTTTAACAAACACTAGCATTGCAATCGAACGACTAGGCTTGGTTTTTTTTGGTTTTGGATTAGGATAATCGAGCTGTGTTTGGTCAATATTTGACTTGCAAATATTACTAATAGGGCAGAGGTTACAACTAGGATTGGAACGAGTACAAACTGTCGCACCTAGATCCATAATGGCCTGAGTATAGTGATCGATACGAATGTCAGGCGTATGAGATTCAGCTAGACACCATAACTCTTTGATCGTACTACTTTGGGCATAATGACCTTTGACTTGGTGTGCTCTCGATAGTACACGTTTTACGTTGCCATCTAGTATGGGCTGCTTTTGCTTAAACCCAAGCGCTAGTATCGCACCTGCTGTTGATCTTCCGATACCAGGAAGGGCGAGCATTTGCTCGAATTTTTGAGGAAATATACCTTGATAATCATGCGTAACAATTTTGGCAGTTTTATGAAGGTTTCTTGCTCTTGCGTAATAACCAAGTCCAGCCCACTGCGCCAGAACAGCATCTTCTGGCGCATTAGCTAAATCACTAAGTGAGGGGAAATGATAAAGAAAACGGTTAAAATAATCAATCACCGTACTAACTTGAGTTTGTTGAAGCATAACCTCACTGAGCCAAATGTGGTATACGTCAACTTCATCTTTACCCCCAATTTGCCAAGGGAGGTTGGTGCGCCCATGAACATCAAACCAAATAAGGAGTTGATCGGTAAGTTGAGACAAGCTATTATCTAAGCTTTAAAGGGTCTTCAGGATCAATACCATCCATGAAAGGCTTATTCACATCTTCATGAGTGGTTTGATACACGCAACCAATCCAGTTGCTGATAATTTGTCTCGTGGCATCATGCCAAGTGTTGTCTAATGTCTCACTAATAAGATCTTCAGGGAAATTGTTAATACTAAAATCACCTGCTAATAATTTGACCCTATACTCGTCCAAGATTGCTTTATTTTGTTCGCCCAAGTAATGTGCAGGAAAAGCAGGATAGGCATCTCGATTGCCCGATAGGTAAGCTACGATTTCGCGCTTGTACTCTTTAAGCAGACTAATAGTATCATACTCAGGGTGTCCTTGTAAAAAGACAATACGAAGCAGGTCTTCACTCACACACAGATGTGCGCCTATGTCGCTATCAACCAAAATTTTAACGCCGGCTGCTGTAAATTGCTGCTTGGTGATTTCATTAAAGCGTGAATGCGGCACATTAAAGTTGGTGTTAACGCTGTTAATTAGAGGGTGTCTTCGATTTGCAATTTTATGTTTAAAGACACCCCAACATTTATTGCCAATTGCCTGACGTTTCTGTTGATACCTGAATTCCATCACTGCATGTGTGGCCAGGCAGGAGCACAAGGTCGAGGTGACGTTTGCATATGACCAGTCAATGACAGCCTTTAATTCATCGTAAAAAGGTGCTTTTTGCAAGTCGGCCTGCTCAACATGAGCCCCTGTAATAATAAGAGCATCCAGACCCTGTAGTTTTATTTCATCAAAGCTTTGATAATGCTCATTTACATGTTTAAACGCTTGCTCGCCTCGCTCAACAGAGGGCAACGTAAAGGGATGTAAATAAAATTGAGCAATTTGGTTAGATTGGCCAATGAGACGAAAAAATTGACGCTCAGTGGCCTCTAGAGCTGCATCTGGCATCAGATTAAGTATGCCAATATGAAGCTCACGAATCACTTGGTGATTTGCACGATCTTTACTTAATACTATCTCCCCTTCAGATTTTAGCCGCACAAAAGAGGGTAGTTTTGAATGGGCAATTAAAGGCATTAGGAGATAGCTCCTGCAATTAGTTCAAGCACTTCATCGGCATGGCGACATTGATATAAATCTTCACTGTCA
Source organism: Candidatus Thioglobus sp. (assembly GCA_028228555.1). Classification (NCBI taxonomy): domain Bacteria; kingdom Pseudomonadati; phylum Pseudomonadota; class Gammaproteobacteria; family Pseudothioglobaceae (SeqCode); genus Candidatus Thioglobus; species Candidatus Thioglobus sp. Next base: position 248,206 of record JAOJBP010000001.1, read on the forward strand.
ATGGTGTAACCATACTGTTGAGCAATATGCTCATATTTTGGCTTACGATGTTCTAATAAGCGGGGAAATATCCATCGAATAAAAGCATCTGGATTAATTTGTGCTACATAAGTAAGCCGATTTTCTGATAAGTAAATAGCCAGTTGTTCTTGTAAAAACCTAGCCTGATAGTACATTGGCTTAGGGTGTGTTTGTGCACGTTCTATTAAAGTATTTTCATTGCTTTTACTGGCACGAATGTACAAAATTACTGTGTGCTCAGCTAAGGTTTTATAAATGTTTTCATCATCAAGCTCACACAAACTTCCACCCGCATCATTGATAAAGTTGGCCACACCTTGCCGCTCTGCTTTCGCGATGAAATCAGGCACATCCAGCATAGTATTAGCCTCTGCTTGATTGAATAAAGTTTGCCGGCGCATAAACTCATCAATTGGCAATCCGCCTAGTTCAGGATTTCCAGCCTTTCCCAGAAATGATGCAACCACAGATAAGTTGTCAAAAGTGATATGGTTTTGAACGCTAATTGAGTCATTTTCGAGCAGCTCTTTTAGCTTTTCGTCCTGTTTAATGCAAGTCTTTATATTATCCAAAATATCATTATTTAAATATTGAGCGCCAATACGATAGTCACCGGAGTAATGAAAATAATTATCATTTTTAGATAATAATTTGGCCAAATGTGTTTTTCCAACCCCAGACATGCCTAACAGGGTTAGACGCTTATGTTGGGAGTTGATAAATTCGTTAGAAGATAGTTTCATGTGTCTTGATTTTAACGCCAATCTTTTATTTATAGCAACCCATCTGCTTTAAACATTTCGCGAATACCGCGAATAGCTTGACGAGTTCGATGCTCGTTTTCGATCAAACCAAAGCGAACATACTGGTCACCATAGTCACCAAATCCAACTCCCGGAGAGACGCCCACCTTGGCTACTTTGAGTAGTTTTTTAGTGAACTCAAGCGAGCCCATGGATTGGTAAAATTCAGGAATTTTAGCCCAAACAAACATAGTGGCCTTAGGCGGGGTTACCTCCCAACCAATACCATTTAGTCCGCTGCATAATACGTCGCGACGATCTTGATACATGTTTGATATTTCCTTAACGCAGGTTTGATCACCCTCTAACGCTTCAATAGCAGCTACTTGAATAGGCGTAAACATGCCATAATCAAGGTAAGATTTTATTTTTGCCAATGCATTTACTAAAATAGGATTACCAACCATAAACCCAACACGCCATCCAGGCATGTTGTAGCTTTTTGAGAGTGAGAAAAACTCTACAGCAATATCTTTAGCGCCTTTGACCTGCATAATACTGGGAGCCACATAGCCATCAAAAACAATATCAGCGTAAGCCAAATCTTGCACAACCCAAATTTCATGCTCTTTGGCAATTTTAATAACCTTCTCAAAAAACTCTAACTCAACACACTCTGTTGTTGGATTGGACGGATAGTTTAGCACCAGCATTTTCGGCTTTGGCCAGGTGTTTTTTATAGACCTTTCAAGCTCGGCTAAAAAGTCATCCTCTGGACCACAAGGCACATGTTGAATATCAGCACCGGCAATGACAAATCCATATGGGTGGATTGGATAGGCAGGATTAGGTACCAAAACTGTATCACCAGCCCCTACTATTGCTTGCGCCAAGTTTGCCAAGCCCTCTTTGGACCCAATGGTAACAATTGCTTCTGTTTCTGGGTCTATATCAACATCAAAACGACTCTTATACCAGTTTGAAATAGCCTTTCGTAAACGAGGTATTCCTCGAGATGTTGAGTAGCGATGTGTGTCTTTTCTGCGAGCTGCCTCAACTAATTTTTCAACAATGTGATCAGGGGTCGGCTGGTCTGGGTTGCCCATACCAAAGTCGATAATGTCTTCCCCACGCCCTCTTGCCTTGGATTTAAGCTCGTTAGTAACAGCAAAAACATAAGCAGGAAGTCTTTTAATTCTAGGGAAGTCGTCGTTCATAATGTCTTTATTGAATACCTAAAAGCTCAACATCAAAAACCAGAGTTGCATTTGGTGGAATAATACCACCTGCACCCATTTCTCCATAAGCTAACTTTGATGGAATGGTTAATTTGCGCATGCCACCTACTTGCATACCATCGACACCTTGGTCCCAGCCAGGGATCACTTGCCCCACGCCTAGTTGAAAGTTGAAAGGTTCGTTACGATCAACGCTTGAGTCGAATTTTTTCCCGTTAGTTAGCCAGCCTGTGTAGTGCATAGAAACATGGTCGCCCGCTTTACAGGCATCCCCTTCGCCTAACGCTAATTCTTCAATGATTAAATCTGCCATAATTCTCTCCTAATAAGTTAATGCAACATCATAAGCACTAAATTTTCTAATATTAATAACGCCACAATCTAGAATTAAATACTGCGCCTTGATACCTTTTAAAACACCTGTTATGACTGGTGTTTTATCGAAATTTAATGAAGTAATTTTGCTGGGATATTCTACCACAGGGTAGTTTATTGCTAGCACTTCATTGTTCAATATTTGAGCACCCGTTTTGTCAATTGTGTTTCCAATGTGCTCAAGTAACTCATTTTTTGTTGTCAGAAGGTCAACCGGACTCACCTCATTCTTCAGCATTTTTCTCCAATTAGTTTTATCATTAACATATTGCTTTAATGCCATCTCAAGCTCACCCGATTTTAAACGCGTATCAACTTCTAAGATAGGCAGCGCGCTAATAGCGCCTTGGTCTATCCAGCGATTAGGGATATTACCCTTGCGAGTGATTCCAACTTTAACGCCAGATGAGTTGGCCAAGTAAATCACGTGGGGTGAAAAGCAGTTATCTAGACCCCACTGTGGCTCTCGACATGTGCCAAGATGATAGTGACATGTTTCAGGCTTCATGATGCATAAGTCACAGCGGGCTAGTTTTTGAGAACAGGGGTAGCAATAGCCCTGAGAGTAGCTTTTGTTGGTTTTTTTGCCGCAGTGACTGCACTGGATGACGTGGCTAAAGCTTAATGTGATTTGTTCACCCACTAGGTCGTTCATGCTCAATAATTTATTCCCAATTGGCAGCCGGTACTGGGCAACCCCTCTATTAAGATGGGTGTGCATCTTTTGGATTAAGCCACTTAATTGCATGATTACTATTGCGTCAACAATTGTTGAACTTGCTGATATTTATTGGCAGTTTTTTCTATAATATTTTTTGGCAGCTTTGGCGCCGGTGGTGCTTTGTTCCAGTCTAGCGTTTCTAAATAATCTCGCACAATTTGCTTATCAAAACTTTGTGGACTTTCGCCAACCTGGTAATCTTTAGCTGACCAAAAACGCGATGAATCCGGGGTTAGCACTTCATCCATTAATGTTAGTGTGTTGTTTTCATCTAAGCCAAACTCAAACTTAGTGTCTGCAATGATGATGCCGCGCTCGAGTGCAAATTCAGCTGCAAATCGATAAAGCGCCAGGCTAACCTGCTCAACTTGATGGGCCATGCCTTCGCCTAAAATATTGATAGTAGCAGCGAAGTCAATATTCTCATCGTGTTCACCAACAGCCGCTTTACTGGACGGCGTAAACATTACATTTGGCAGTTTTTGGGCTAATTTAAGATTCTTAGGAAGGGCTATTCCACACATTTTCCCAGTATTTTGATAATCTTTCCATCCCGATCCAATAATGTAGCCACGGACAATCGCTTCTATTGCTAAGGGTTTTAATTTTTTGACAATAATAGCACGACCTTCAACTTGTTCAATTTCTTGATCATTCAGAACACTATTTAAAGGCTCATGCGTTAGATGGTTTGGAATTATATGCTGGGTTTTATCGAACCAAAAATTAGCCACAGAGGTTAATACGGCGCCTTTTTTAGCAATGCCATCATCGAAAACTACGTCAAAAGCACTTAAGCGATCAGTGGTAACAATAAGCATTCGTCCATCGTCAATATCATAAATATCTCTTACCTTGCCTTTTTGGATTAGAGGCAGACTTAAATTGGTTTCAAATAGAGTTTCCACGATGATTCCTTGATAATGATTGCAATAAATATTAGACATATTTTAATCGATTGTCTGACTTAAAATTATGATAACTTTTGCCATGGTAAAATAGACAATAAATCGCTATGATTAAACAAATACCTCTTCTTATTATGCTGTTAAGCCTTAACACTATAGCATCTCCGCTTTCAGATGGCGCCCTACGTCTAATACAAATTGGCAATGAAATTGGTTCGCGTGATGTAGTGCTCAGAGGGCAATCTTTGTTGTTAAAGGGCGCGTTTGATCTTAATGATTTTGATGCCATGTATGAGGCATCTAAGCAACTTCGCCAGGGCAGCGAGCTCATGGGCTATTCCCCTCAAGAGCGAGAGGCTAACGAAATTTTGATAAAACTGGTCCGAAGAAGTTATGATACAGCACTTTATGAATACGCCATGTATTTGCTTGATGGTGATAATGGCTTTATTAAGAATGAGTTTTTAGCACTTAACCTATTTGAAGAGTCTTTTAAGGTGCACGGCAATCCAAATTCTGCCATGATGGCGGCTATTATCCGCAATGAATCTTTGGTCCCAGGTACAAAAAAAATACACCATATTAATGAGCTTATCACTTTTGCTATATTAAACAATGTATCTGGTGCCAAGGCTTATCAGACAAGGTATATTGAGAAAGATTATTTGAGCGACTTAGCGCCTGAAAGCTGGCGCGATTGGATTAAGGCCCAAGCGCTATAGACTGTCTAAAATTGCGTTAACTTGTGAGCGAAAACCCCATAATTTTGAGCTAGCAACTTTTTGCTGCTTGGGAAGTTTATAGCTTAATGGGTCCTTGCGCTCACCTTTGAAACGAAGCTCGTAATGAAGGTGAGGACCCGTAGATCTCCCGGTTGAGCCGACATAACCAATGACCTGCCCTTTTTTCACCGACCCACCTTGGCGAAGGTTACGAGCATATTTAGAAAGATGCGCATAAACCGTCGTATAGTTGATACCATGCTGAATAATAACAGCCTTTCCTAAAGCACCCTTCCAGCCTTTGAGCTTAACAATCCCATCAGCCGTTGAAACAACAGGCGCTCCTTGGTCAGCGGCATAATCAACAGCTCTATGAGGGAGGTAGGTTTTTAAAATAGGGTGATAGCGCTTTAGTTGAAATTTAGAACTGATGCGCTTATATTTAAGGGGTGCTCTTAAAAAGGAAGCATTAAGCGTGTAACCGTGTTGATCATAGTATCTGGTCTTTCCGCGATCATTGGTATGGGAAAATGCCTCAACGCTCTTATTTTTACCTTTATATATAATGCCAATAGGTTTCTTTGAGCCATTGGTGATAATAAAAAAGCGATCACCTTTATGCAAATCAGTATCAAAATTTAAATGCCAAGACAGCGCCTCAACTACAGTATTAACAACACTAAGTCCGAGTCCTGCTTTTTGAGCGTCATAGCCAAAAGAGTTATTAATGACAATTTCAGTAACCAAAAACGAACTCAGATTTTTCTCGTTTTTATTGGATGAGCTAACAAACCGGGTGCCAATTAGGAGAGCTTCAAGCGTACCTTTCTTATGTGAACGATAACTTAGTGATTTAAAGCGACGGTTGCTATGCAATCGTATAACGACACTTTCACCAATATTAAGATGATTCAGCTGTTTATTTTTTGGACTAGCCGACAGTAAGTTGGCCAGCAATCTGCTTGATAAGCCCAACTTGGAAAAATACGTACTTAAGGAATCACCCTGCTTAACTATAAAGCGATACTCACTATCTTTGGCAAGCACACCACCTGAGTTAAGTAGCATCAAAATTAGCACGAAAATGGTTAAAAATCTACGCATAGGTTTGAGCTACTTCAGTGGCAATATTTCGAGCATCTAGATCGTTTTTAATAACATCGTCGAGCGTATCAGGATAAAAGTGCTTTGCTTTTTCTAGCGTTTTTTCAATGACTATTGAAATGTCTAAAAATTTTATCTGACCTTCTAGAAAGCAAGATACAGCGACTTCATTGGCAGCATTCATCGTGCCCATGGCACTACCACCTTTCTCCAAGGACTCAAAAGCTAGGCGCAAGCAAGGGAATTTATCAAAATCTGGCGCGTAAAATTCCAGAGGAGAGTTTTGTGTCAGATCTAATGCTGGAACGCCCGATATTATTCGATCAGGATAACTCATTGCATATGAAATCACAGTACGCATATCTGGGTTACCAAGTTGTGAAAGGGTTGAACCATCTTCAAAATAAACTGAAGAGTGAACGATACTTTGAGGATGTACAACCACGTCAATACTTCGGGCGGGTAAGTCAAACAGGTAATGAGCTTCAATTACTTCTAGACCCTTGTTCATCATGGTGGCCGAGTCAATGGATATTTTGCGCCCCATTGACCAGTTTGGGTGAGCACAAGCTTGTTCTGGAGTGATAGCTCCAAGCTCTAAAAGAGGTGTATGCAAAAAGGGTCCACCACTGGCAGTCAATTGAATTTTGCTCAGGCCTGAATGGCCACCTTGTAAACATTGGAAAATTGCACTGTGTTCTGAATCAACAGGAATAAGCTCAGCATTATTATCCTTCACTGCCTGTATAAAAAGGTCACCCGCCAACACCAAGGACTCTTTATTGGCCAGCATAATGCGCTTGCCCGCTCGGGCAGCAGCTAAACTAGATGACATACCAGCAGCTCCAACGATTGCAGCCATGACGTAGTCAGTTTGCTCATGGGAGGCTATTTCATCTAATGCTTTTGCACCTGAAAGAACAACTGTGGGGCCGTGAAGCTGGCTTGACAAATGCGCTGCAGCCCTCTCATCTGCCATTACTGCAAAAGTTGGCTTGAAGGTATTACAAAGCTGCAACATCTCTTGCCAATTCGTATGAGCGCTTAATGCAAAAATATTAAACTTTTCTGGGTGTAAGCCGACAATAGACAAGGTGCTTTGACCAATAGAGCCTGTGGCACCTAGCAGGGCGATATTGATCATATTAGACCTATACCCAGTAAGAAAAATGGTGCAGCTGCTGTTAAAGAATCTATGCGATCAAGAATGCCGCCATGTCCAGGCAGGATGTTGCCACTATCTTTGATGCCAGAAGTGCGTTTAAATAAGCTTTCATATAAATCACCTAAGACCGAAACACTGGATATCACGATAGCCAGAAATAAATAAGCTGGATATGAGTCTATGCTAATATTTTGCTGCTGTAAAAAACCTAGCATAGTTATTAATGCAAAACCAATACCGCCCAACACACCTTCAACTGATTTTCCTGGGCTTACTTTCGGAGCTAGCTTTTTTTTACCAAAGGCTTTTCCAACGAAGTAGGCACCAGAATCAGCGGCCCATATGAGCAACATAAGCAGCAAAAAGTATGTACCCCCATGCACCGAGTGAAGGTTAGTCAGAGCGACCCACATAGGGACCAATAAAAGCACTCCACCCATCACTCTCACAATGCCAGAACCATACCAAGACTGAATATTCTTGGGGTAACTAACAACCCAGTATAAGTTTAACCCCCACCAGGCAACAGAGACATATAAGACAGTTTGCAGGTTCTGAGCATGCGCTGAGGCTACAATGCAACAGCCGACAATACCAGCTGCTACCAAAGACCTATATAGCGCTTGTTCAATTTTAATAAGGCGAGCAAACTCCCAGCCACCAAGTGCAACAAACAAGAGTAGCAAGTAAGAGAAGTAGGCTGTAGGCATCGCAAAAATTGCCCAAATAAACAAAGGCGCCAGTATTAAAGCAGTTAAGATTCTTTGTATTAACATTAATTTTCCTTGCGTGAGCCAAAACGACGATCACGATAATTGAAACTTTCGATGGCTTTTTTGAGTTCAATTTCATTGAAATCTGGCCAGAGTGTATCCGTAAAATAGAGCTCGCTATAGGCAATATCCCATAATAAGAAATTACTAATTCTTAGCTCTCCACTGCTGCGAATTAGCAAATCAACAGCAGGCTCATGGGCCAAAGAGAGGTAGCTTGAAAATCCCTCTATTGTAATGTCTTCAGAAGATATAACACCCTTAATAACAGCTTCTGATGCTTTTTTTGCAGCTTGTGCAATATCCCATTGTCCGCCATAATTAGCAGCGATAACTAACGTAAGCCCTGTGTTGTCAGCCAACCGCATTTGTGCTTCAGAGGCTGTTTTCTGAATATCTTCTGAAAAAAAAGACATATCACCAATAATTTTTAGCCGAACATTGTGTTTGTTGAGCTTCTTAACTTCTTGATTGAGTGCGCTCAAAAATAACTTAAATAGAAGCGACACCTCTTCAGCCGAACGATTTTTGTTTTCACTACTAAAGGCAAACAAAGTAAGTGTTTGTACGCCCATTTCACCACAAGCCTTGACTACTTTTCGTACAGCTTTGACGCCTTGTTGATGGCCAATAATACGGGGCAAACTTCGCTTGGATGCCCAGCGACCGTTCCCATCCATAATGATTGCAATGTGTTTTGGAATGTTCATATTAAGTGAGAATTATACCTATAGAGTCATAATTGGCCACATAACAAACTTTGAGATGTAAAATTCAACCTATGAGTTTAGCAAAAAGAATTATTCCCTGTTTAGATGTGCGTGATGGCCGAGTGGTTAAAGGTGTTCAATTTATTGATATTAAAGATGCTGGAGATCCTGTCGAAGTGGCCAAAAGCTATGATGAGCAAGGTGCCGATGAAATTACTTTTTTAGATATTACAGCTTCGCATGAGGGCCGTGACACCACAATCCACATGGTAGAAAGCATTGCTGAACAGGTTTTTATTCCACTTACTGTGGGTGGCGGCATTCGTAAAGCGCAAGATGTTCGTATTATGTTGAATGCCGGTGCCGATAAAGTAGCTGTTAATTCGGCTGCTATTTTTAATCCAGATTTGATTAACGAGCTCAGTAAACAATTTGGCTCTCAATGTATTGTAATTGCTATTGATGCTAAAAAAGTATCAAGCACACCCAATAAGTGGGAGATTTTTACACACGGTGGTCGCAAGCCAACAGGGATTGATGTAGTTGAGTGGGCGATAAAAATGACAGAAGGAGAGTATGGCGCGGGTGAAGTACTATTAACCTCTATGGATTGTGACGGAGTCAAGACAGGCTTTGATCTTGAATTAACCAAGGCAGTATCAGATGCGGTTACTGTGCCTGTTATCGCCTCAGGCGGTGTCGGCAACTTAGAACATCTTTCTGAGGGGGTTTTAAAGGGCGGCGCCGATGCTGTTTTAGCGGCCAGTATTTTTCACTTTGGTGAATATACGGTAAAGCAGGCAAAACTTGCCATGCAAGCAAACGGCATTGAGGTTCGTCTTTAAAAATTAAATCTATCTTTATATTGAGAGCATCTAAGTGTATTATTACCCAAATTTTAAAAAAAGGTTTTTATGAATTCTAAAAAAGAGCTATGGGTATTGCTGGCCTCTTTTGTACTGCCAATTGGTTTCGGCACCGCTTTTTTCTATCTGAGCCCCACTTCTTTTACTCAAAGTACCGTTAATTACGGTGAGTTTGTTAATCCTGTTATTAGTACGACAGAGAAAGACATTGTTATTGATGAGGCATATGATGCAAGTCTTCAAGGCATATGGACACTGGCTTATGTGACTGATAAGTGTGAGCAGTCTTGCCTAAAGACACTTGAGGATATGAAAACAATACGTATATTAACTAATGAAAACATGCGTCGAATTCAAAATTTGTTAATAGCTAATGCTAAGGCGGACAACATAGATTCACAGATGTTAATCGCGCGTGGTAGTTCCAATCTAATGAAAAAATTAAACAGTTTTCCAAATAACCATTTGTTTTTAATCGACCCGCTTGGTAATATTATGCTTCATTATAATCCTGAGGGACTGGTTATTAAGCAGGTGATCAAAGATTTGAAACGCCTCTTTAAACTCTCTCGTATCGGCTAATGATTATAAACTTTATAAGCTTAATCTCTAATTTACTAGATCTTTGTAAACTGAAAGTAGTTTCGCTGATTCTTTTAACGGCAGTTGTTGGTATGTTTTTAGCAGTACCTGCACCTTATTTTCCAGACTGGTTACTGGTGCTAAATGCATCATTAGGTATTGGGTTAGCCTCTGCCTCCGCAGCCGTATTCAACCATGTGGTCGATGAAAAGATCGATATACAAATGTCGAGAACTGACCAGAGGCCTTTGCCACAGGGAAAGGTTAGTCGATTCCAGGCGCTGACTTGGGGTGTTCTATTGGGTATTCTTGGCCTAGGAATATTGCAATTATTTGTCAACACCTTAACAATGGTCCTGACATTTATTTCATTAATTGGCTATGCGGTTATTTATACCTTATATTTAAAAAGAGCTACACCACAAAATATTGTTATCGGGGGTGCCGCTGGTGCAGCGCCACCTGTATTAGGATGGACTGCAATTACAGGTGGTCAAAATATTGAGTTCGCACTCTTGTTATTTTTGATTATCTTCATATGGACGCCGCCACATTTTTGGGCGTTGGCGATTCACAGAGTTAAAGAGTACAAAAAGGTTAACATTCCAATGCTACCAGTGACGCATGGCATAGCCTATACCAAGAGACAAATTTTACTTTATACCATTTTATTAGTAGTGGTTACGGTCTTACCTTACCTTACAGGTATGTCAGGGCTGATTTATCTGGTCTCTGCCTTAGTTTTAGGAGCAATTTTTTTATGGTATGCGGTTAATATTATTACTCGTCCAAAAGATGTGCAGATTGCCTGGAAAACTTTTACCTATTCGATTAACTATCTAATGCTGATTTTCCTCGCTCTATTGGTGGACCATTATTGGCTTATTACTACTCTATAAGAAAGGACTATTATGAACGGATTGGGGCAAGTATTTAAAGCAGTAACTTCAGCCATGATTGGTATTGGCAAAAAAGAAGACTTAATCAAAGACTTTGAACGGAGCGAAAAACAAGGTCCATGGCCTTATATTATTGTCGGCTTGATAATGACTATTGTTTTTATTGTAATTGTAATGGCTGTTGTTAAGTTCGCCATATCTGCATAGTCGTTTTAATCTAGAGTTTCAATAATCAAATCTAATGCTGGTGCCATTTTTGATGCATTGTGCGGGTTAGTTAAAAGCCCTATCAGTTCAAGATCAGGGTTTAACAATAAGTAGCTAGCAGTATGGTCAATTAGGTAGTTGTTTGCCGGCTGCGCGACTTCCATAGAATGATCGTGAGATTTTTCTGACGGCATGCTCATTTTCATTTTTCCCTCTTTAGGCTCATGTGAAGAATGATCTTGCGCTGCTCTTTGTTTTGTTTGGGCCACTTCATGATATATGCCCAAAGCTTTCGTTAGCTTTCTTAACTCGGCGTCTTTAGCGCTTAACCCAATAAAGTCTGCGTTAAATCGCTCCACAAAATTTTGCAACTTTCCAATATCCCTAGCCGGATCAACTGAGATAAAAATTACCTGCAGTTTGTCAGCCAGATTCATGTTTCTAATAGTTTGATTTAAGACAGCTAAATCTGTTGGACATACATCAGGACAAGAGGTGTAGCCAAAATATAAAATCGACCATTTATTGTTAACCACTTCAGATAATTTAAGGGACTTGCTGTCATTAAGCAGTTCAAGATTCACATCTAAGGCTTTAGGGTTTGAGTATAGAGAGACAGTAGGCACCACTTGCTTTTTCAGCTCATTAAACTGATCAGCACCTGGCATTAATAAGAAGTAGACTGTCACTATAAGACCAAGTCCAAGAGTAAGCGCGATAGAGGTGTTGCGTGTTTTAGTTTTATTAGGAGTGATCATGGGGCAGACGCTTATTAATTAGTTGATTTAAATATTTTATGTATTAAGCCTATGATGCTTAGCAGTAACAGTAAAGCCACAGCGTTATGTAATACTGCTAGCGTCATTGGTAGTGATAAAACAACATTTAATATACCTAGTGATATTTGAGCAATGAGAAGCCCGCCAATGACCAATAGGTAATTTTTTAAGTGGTTGTAGCGCCTCAATGAAAAAATAAGAAAAGCTAATATGCTTGCTGTTACCAAGGCGCCAATGCGATGGATCATTTGAATAGCAGCGCGCGCTTCATTTTCTAAAACACCATACTCATAGTCATGCTCCGTGCCAATTGGACCCCAGTAAAAAGCTTTGGAGAAGTCCATGTCTGGCCACCAAGAGTTTAAACAGGTTGGAAATTGGTCACCACAAGACAAAGCTGCATAGTTCGTGCTAGTCCAACCGCCCAGAATTATTTGAATACTAAGCACAAGCAAAGATAGCAATAGTAAATACTTATGTCGTTTTAGGACATGATGATACGCGCTGGTTTGATTGTTTTGATTAAGATACAGCCAGAAGAGCAAGGCGCTAGTTGTAAAGCCGCCAATAAGGTGAGTGGTAACTATACCGGGGTGCACCATTAGTGTGACGGTCCACATACCAAACATACCCTGTAAAATGACGAACAGCACGGTAAAGCTTGGCAGTGCCATAGACTGGAAACGCTGCGTTTTTCTTCTTACAGCTAACAGCCATAATATAAGAATTACTAGTCCTAGAATGGAGGCTGCATAACGATGGACCATCTCCTTCCAACCTTTGTGCACTTCAAGTGGTCTTTCATAGCCTTCAATTTGAGTGCCATCAGCTAGATCAGGGACCAGGATTTGTCCATAGCAACCTGGCCAATCAGGACAACCTAAACCAGCATCACTTAGCCTGGCAAAAGCACCAAGTATCACTACCACCAGTGCAAGAATAATTGATAATTTTAGAAGTTTGCTATACATAGTAAACTAATTTTTTAAAAAAAAGATAGTTTACTATAAAAGTAGATGTGTGTTTATAGTTGAGTCTTACTTTATATCGCCAATCATCTCTTTATATGCATGCCAAGTTGCATGAGCTAGGACAGGAATAATAATGACAAGACCTATAAAGTAAGGCGTTAGAAGACCGAGTATTACAAAAACACTCACAAACATAATCCAAGGGATCATCACCAAAGTATTTTTTGATGCAGCTCTTAAACTGGTATTAATCGCTGTAAACGGATCCACATCCTGGTCATGAACCATTGGAAATGAGAACCAGCTAATCATAAAGGCGATCAACGCCAACGCCAAAGTAAACACTGAGTAAACAACAACAAATACCATATTAGTGCCATTAAGAAAATCCGCAACTAAGCCCTGGATGATAGTTTGGTCAGAATTAATAATGTTTAATGTGCCGGCATGCAGGACAGTATAAATTAGTGGAGAAAAAACCATCCAGCTAACAGCAATTACCATCAAAATTATAGATAAAAAAATTGAAGGACAAGAGCCATTTGATTTAATAGATGCCTTTAATACGGTTCCAAGGGTCGGAGTTTCACCATTAGATATCTTCTTAGAAACGTCATAAAGGCTAATGGCAGACATGGGGCCTAATATTAAAATAACCATAGCTATCAAAGGTGCAGCGACATCATGTAATATGGCAGAACTTAATAAAAAATTCCATAAATTATAAACAACTAAAGTAAATAGACTGCCATAAAAAATAGCTACTTTTGGGCAGAACATTACATCCTTAAAAGCCTTAGTAACCCAGGTTATTGGGGAGCTTAAGCCAATATAATTAATAGGCGCCTTCACTCCTGAATTTTTTTTCATTCTAGCTGTTTTTGCTAACATCTGCATTCCACTTTTGTAAGTTTAATGGGTCAAGATTAAACCATCTATCTTAACACTTGTCAACATTATAATTTATAAATTATATAATAATTTGCTAATATAATCAAAGGGTTATATAACTTTATTAAGCATATTTAATGTTTCATAACAAGAAATACAGTATCATTTGAATAAATTTTTTTCGACCAGTTTGTCGTTTTAAGCAAGCGGTCACTTTTAACTGAAGGGGATATATGAAAAAATTAGCAAAGGTTGTAGCATCTGTTATAGCATTAACTTCTACAGCAGTATTTTCAGAATACGGACTAAATATGACTAAAGGCGTCACGTCAATTAGTCGAGATATTTATGACTTACACATGATGGTTTTTTGGGTTTGTGTTGTCATTGCAGTCATTGTATTTGGTGCAATGTTTTACTCTGTGTTTGCCCATAGGAAATCTAAAGGTGCAGTTGCAGCCCAGTTCCACGAAAGCACTAAAGCTGAAATTCTATGGACACTTATTCCAGTTGTAATTTTAATTGGAATGGCAATCCCTGCTACTGCAACGCTGATTGATTTAGAAGACACTTCTAAGGCTGAAATGAGTATTAAAGTTACTGGACACCAGTGGAAGTGGCAATATGATTACCCGGAAGAAGGAATCAGCTTTATGTCTAATCTAGCTAAAAGTTCAAAAAATTCCTTAAGAAAAGACATTAAAGACAAGCCAGAGAATTATTTGTTAGAAGTGGATAAGCACCTCGTAATTCCAGTTGATACATCTGTTCGATTTTTAATCACTTCAAATGATGTTATCCATAATTGGTGGGTTCCAGCATTTGGTGTTAAGCAAGACGCTAACCCTGGTTTTATCAATGATGCGTGGGCTCAAGCCGATGTAATCGGAACTTATCGCGGTCAATGTGCTGAGCTATGTGGTAAGGATCATGGCTTTATGCCAATTGTAGTTGATGTTGTATCAAAAGCAGACTATGCAATATGGGTTGCTAAAGAGCAAGCTGCTGCTGCTGCTGCTGTTGCTAGTGCAACTAAAACATGGACTACATCAGAGTTAATGACCAAAGGTAAAGACGTCTATGAAACTAATTGTGCAGGCTGTCATAAGAAAGATGGCTCAGGAATGCCGCCTATTTTCCCAGCCATGATAGGCTCACCTATTGCTAATGGCCAAGCGTCAGAGCATGTGAACTTAGTACTTCATGGTAAAGGAGGCATGCCAGCATTCAAAATGTTAGGCGATGCAGATTTAGCTTCAGTTATTACTTATGAAAGAAATGGTTTTGGTAATACTGGCAGTGTAGTTCAACCTTCAGACATTAAGTCTGCACGATAATTAAAGGAGAAATATTATGACAACAGCAACAGCTTCTCATGACGATCATCACCATGGCCCTGAAAAAGGCTTAATGAGATGGGTTAAAACAACGAATCATAAAGACATTGGTACGCTTTACTTGTGGTTTGCATTTAGTATGCTACTTATTGGTGGCGCACTTGCAATGGGCATCCGTATGGAGCTCCTACAGCCTGGGCTTCAATTAATGGATCCACACTTTTTTAATCAGCTGACTACTATGCATGGCTTAATTATGGTTTTTGGAGCTATTATGCCGGCATTCGTTGGCTTGGGTAATTGGTTGATTCCAATGATGGTTGGTGCACCAGATATGGCGCTACCACGAATGAACAACTGGTCATTTTGGATACTACCTTTTGCTGGTGGCATCTTACTTAGCACATTCTTTATGGAAGGCGGCGCTCCAGCATTTGGTTGGACATTCTATGCACCATTATCAACAACCTTTGCGCCTGATAGTACTGACTTCTTTATTTTTGCAGTTCACTTATTAGGATTTTCATCAATTATGGGTGCGATTAATATTATCGCAACAGTGCTAAATATGCGCGCACCTGACATGAAGTTAATGGACATGCCTTTATTTGTATGGACATGGTTAATTACATCGTTCCTATTAATTGGTGCAATGCCAGTCTTGGCTGGTGCGGTAACTATGATGCTGACAGACCGAAACTTCGGTACATCATTTTTTGATGCTGCCGGTGGTGGTGATCCAGTAATGTTCCAGCATATTTTCTGGTTCTTTGGACACCCTGAGGTTTATATTATGATTTTGCCGGCTTTTGGAGTGGTTTCTCATATCATTCCAACATTTGCACGCAAGCCTTTATTTGGGTATTCATCAATGGTATATGCAACAGCTTCGATTGCCTTCTTGTCGTATATCGTATGGGCACACCACATGTTCCTGACTGGAATGCCAGTTGCAGGCGAGCTATACTTTATGTATGCAACCATGCTAATTGCTGTGCCTACGGGCGTAAAAGTGTTTAACTGGATTTCAACAATGTGGCGAGGTTCAATGACGTTTGAAACCCCAATGTTATGGGCTATATCATTTGTTTTCTTGTTTACAATTGGTGGTTTCTCTGGATTAATGTTAGGAATAGCGCCTGCAGACATTCAGTATCATGATACTTATTTTGTAGTTGCACATTTTCACTATGTACTAGTTACCGGTGCACTATGGTCAATTATTGCTGCAACGTTCTACTGGTTACCTAAATGGACTGGAAGAATGTATAACGAAGGCTTGGCAAAGGTACATTTTTGGTGGGCAGTTATCTCCGTTAACGTATTATTTTTCCCTCAGCACTTCTTAGGATTAGCTGGAATGCCTAGAAGAATTCCAGACTATTCGTTGCAGTTTGCTGACTTTAATATGATCTCATCAATTGGTGGCTTTGCATTCGGCGCTTCATTTATTCTGTTCACTTATATTTTGGTTGACTGTATTCGTAATGGCGAGCCAACAACTTCAAGACCTTGGGAAGGTGCTAAAGGCTTAGAGTGGACACTTGCTCCAAAAGCGGATTACCATAGTTTTAATAAGCCACCATCAAGAAAGCTTATTGAAGCAGAATCTCAGCATTCGTAATGGATGAACAAAAAAAAGGCGTTATGGTTACGGTAATGATTTTTGCAGCAATTGCGATAGGAATTTTTGCTGCAACAATTGTGTTTTATGGCTGAAAATTTGAAGACAAGAAGCAGTATTAAAAAATGGTTTTGGATTAAGCTGGTATCAGCTCCAATATTCATGTTTATATTTGCAGTTGTAATCATGCCGCCAATTTATGACGTTTTTTGCGAAATAACAGGGTTTAATGGTACGTCTGGTCGAGTAGATACTGAGCAGGAATACGAGGTTAAAGAGGATAGAAAGGTAGACGTCAGTTTTTTTGCAATGACAATGGGAGGCTTCCCTGTTCAGTTTAATCCAAAAATTAAATCAATGGAGGTTGTGCCTGGTAAGTTTTACACAACTAGTTATATTGCAAAAAATAACACTGATCAAGTTGTTATTGGTCAAGCAGTGCCAAGTGTTGCTCCAACGGATGCAGCTCTGCACTTTAAAAAACTAGAGTGTTTTTGTTTTAATAGGCAGGTCTTTCAGCCAAATGAAGAGCTAGAAATGACGTTAAGATTTGTTGTGGAACCAGAGTTGGATGAGCGAATTCAAGATATAAGTTTGTCATACAATTTTTTTAAACTTGATAAATAAAAGTGAGGGAGAGTAAATGAACGAAGAAGAATATTATGTTCCAGAAGGAACCTACTGGCCAATTATTGGCTCAATCGGCGTATCAACATTATTTGTTGGTTTTGCTAATCAAATGCATGGTGTAGAATGGGGAGCCTCAGTAATGGCGCTTGGTTTTGCAATTACAGTGTTCATGATGTTTGGTTGGTTTGGTCAAGTGGTTAATGAAAGCACAAGCGGGATTTATAATAAGCAAGTCGATCGCTCTTTTCGTTGGGGTATGAGCTGGTTTATTTTCTCTGAAGTGATGTTTTTTGCAGCTTTCTTTGGTGCATTATTCTATGCAAGAGAGCTTTCAGTTCCGTGGCTAGGCGGCGCAGATAATAATATCTTTACTCCAGATTTGTGGAATTCATTTAGTGCTTCATGGCATCAAATGGCATTCATGGCACCAGGCTCTGTAACTGATACTGCTCTGCAGTCAGGCACTGTATTGAGCTTCCCTGCTGTTCCTGCTAGTGGCATTGAAACTGCAACGCCTGCAATGGTTGTTAATCCATGGGGCTTACCAGCACTTAATACTGCTTTACTACTAGCTTCAGGCGTTACGCTAACTTATGCCCACCACGCGCTACGTGCTGGTAATCGCAACCAGATTGTTGGTTGGTTAGTAGCTACCATCGCTTTGGGCGCTGCTTTTCTAGGCTTCCAAATTATGGAATATGGCCACGCTTACCAAGATGGCCTGAAATTAACCTCTGGAATCTACGGCTCTACTTTTTATATGCTGACAGGCTTCCACGGTTTCCATGTAACTGTTGGTGTGATTATGTTGACTGTTATTTTATATCGTGTTCAGAAGGGGCATTTTAATGCAGATAACCATTTTGGATTTGAGGGTGTCGCTTGGTATTGGCACTTTGTAGACGTAGTTTGGTTAGGTCTATTTATTTTTGTTTACTGGCTATAATAGTTAGTTAGAACAATAAAAAGGCCCCTTTATTGGGGCCTTTTTATTACAAGAAAATATCGGGAGTTGTTTATGACAGAATTTGTTATTGTTTTAATTGTTATTGCCATATTAGTGGCGCTAGGTTTTGGCTTAATTGGAATGGTCAGGGGCGGCAAAGAGGGCTCTGATAAAATGTTTAAGTCATTAGTTACAAGAGTGTCTTTATCTGTTTTATTATTTATACTAGTATTATTTTCTGGTTATATGGGATGGATTGAACCTAATATGATAATGGTCGATGCACCTATTGCACAAAAATGATTAAACGTAGTTTTATGTTGCCAGCAGTTTTGATTACTTTAACGTTCGCAGGATTAGTGTCGTTAGGCTTTTGGCAGCTAGATCGCGCAGATGAAAAACGAGCTATAGAGAATGCTATAGTTTTAGCCCAATCAAGCCCTGCTAAACTTTTAAAACCTGAGAATATAAATTCTAAAGAGCATTATAAAGTGCTGCTTAATGGTTATTTTGATTCGGATAAACAGTTTATCTATGACAATCAGATAGTTAATAGTAACGCGGGCTATTATGTTTTAACGCCATTTATTTTAAATAAAAATTCTGCGATTTTGGTTAATCGAGGTTTTGTACCCTGGTATGGAAAACGTGACGAACTTATTGATATCGTCATAGATAGTCAGCCAAGAACAATTGAGGTTGGATTAATTAAACCTCAAAAGCGTATTCAATTAACAGCACAAGACATTAATACGAGCTTTCCAATTTTAATTCAGTCTCTGGATCTAGATCAATTTTCTTTGTTATCTGGCTATCAGTTCGTCCCTATGCTGGCGCAATTGGACGTCAATGCTAGCAATGGTTTTTTCAGGCAGTGGAAGCCGTTTTACGGCAGCATTGACAAGCATTTAGGCTACGCTTTACAGTGGTTTTTAATGGCGTTTGTTTTGCTATTTATCTCCTTGAGGCTTCTTAGAAAAGAATAACTAAGCTACATTGACCGCTTTTAATTCTAGCGCTTAAAAAATTCTATAAATTGATTTATATCAAGAAGCTCAGTGAAATTTGACGGTATCATTAAATCCAATGTAAAATAACATACCGACTTAATTGAACCATTAAGATTAAAGTTGTTAATTAAATAATAAAATAAAGAGGAATATTCATGAATTTATCAGAAAAGTATGACTTAAGCGTCGTCAAATGGTTTACGATCATGTCTTCTGTTTATTTGGTAATAGGCACGTTAATCGGTGTGTATATTGCTGCTGAGCTGGCATTTCCTTACCTTAATGATTTAGGCACGGATCTTCCATATTTTCAATTTGGTCGTTTAAGACCGCTACATACAAATTCAGTAATCTTTGCCTTTGGTGGTTCAGCACTTATGGCGGCAGCTTTTTATATTGTTCAAAGAACTAATCAGGTTCGTCTTTGGTCTAACAAAATGGCCTGGTTTACATTTTGGTCGTGGAATACTGTTATCGCACTTGCTGTCATTACACTGCCTCTAGGATTAACTCAGTCAAAAGAATATGCCGAGCTTGAGTGGCCTATCGACATTTTGATTACGCTATCTTGGGCGTCATATTTGTACAATTTCGTTATGACTATTCATATTCGTGACCGTAACAAAGTGCCACATGTTTATGTAGCAAACTGGTTCTTCTTGGGCATGATGGTGATGGTCACTTACTTACATGTGGTGAACAATCTGTCAATTCCAGTGGACTGGTTTAAGTCTTACTCAATTTTCTCCGGTGTACAAGATGCTATGATTCAATGGTGGTGGGGGCATAATGCAGTTGGATTTTTCCTAACTGCAGGCTTTTTAGGCATGATGTATTACTTTGTACCTAAGCAGGCAGAGAGGCCAATTTACTCATATCGTTTATCAGTTATTCATTTTTGGGCCCTAATGTTTGGTTATGTATGGTTGGGCGCTCACCACTTGCAATACACTGCGTTGCCAGATTGGGCCGGCTCTTTAGGCGCAACTATTTCACTGGCAATGATTATTCCATCATGGGGTGGTGCGTTAAATGGAATTTTGACCTTATCAGGTGCATGGGATCGATTGCGTGAAGACTATATTTTGCGTTTTTTAATTATGTCACTAGCTTTTTACGCAATGTCTACTTTCGAAGGTCCAGTAATGGCGGCTAAAAATGTTAATGCATTGTCTCATTACACTGATTGGACTATCGGTCATGTGCACTCTGGCGCTTTAGGCTGGAACATTATGGTGGCTTCGGGTGCGCTTTATCATATGATTGAAAGAATGTACAACATTAAACTTAATCAAAAACTATTAGCAACGCATTTCTGGATTCATACGATTGGTACGGTTACATATATTGTTGCCATGTGGGTTTCTGGCATCATGCAAGGCTTGATGTGGAGAGCTTATGATGAGTATGGAACATTAGCGTATACATTTGCAGAGTCTGTATCTGCAATGCACCCTTACTATGTCATGAGAACGTCAGGCGGCGTATTGATTCTTACCGGCGCAATAATCATGCTAGTTAATATTGTTAGCACGATTCGCAAGTCGAATTCATTACAAACAGCTAGCGCATAAGAGGGGATAGATAATGTCAAATCATAACGGAAAAGAAAGCATACAAGCAAAGTTTGAAAAGAACATCTTTGCTATGTACTTGTTTATGGCTCTAGCAGTTTCATTAGCGGGTATCGTACAAATTGTACCTTTATTCACTAATCCGGAAACGGTCAAGGATGAGGTTATATTAGCTGATGGCACTACTCAAAGTCTTTTATGGCAAAGAGCCGAAGGCCAGACTTTAGATGATTGGAAGCCAGGTGATGGTGTGCGTCCAAATACGCCATTAGAGGTGGCTGGTCGTGACATCTATCAACGTGAAGGGTGTTATTTATGCCACTCACAAATGATTCGTCCATTTAGAGATGAGAAAGAACGCTACGGGCACTTTTCATTAGCGGTAGAGTCTAAATATGACCATCCATTCCAATGGGGCTCTAAAAGAACAGGCCCTGATCTAGCTCGTTTAGGCGGTAAGTATTCCGACGAATGGCATATTCTTCATTTGCGCCATCCTCAGGCTTTAGTGCCAGAGTCAGTAATGCCTAAATATAAATTCTTAGATAATGCGATGGTTGATGGTGATGAGATTGCTACGCATATGAAAGGCCTGTCTAAAGTTGGCGTCCCATATACAGAGACAGATATTGCCAGCGCTGCACAAGCTGTGAAAGGCAAGACTGAAATGGATGCTATGGTTGCATATTTGCAGTCATTGGGCACAATGATTAAGTTTGAGAACGGCGTTACTTACCGCGAATAATGACTTTAATTGATAAAATTGGCGCTGTTACAGCTGTTGTGGTATTTGTTTTATTAGCCGCCGCTTATTTTTATTCTTTCAGGCCAAAAAATAAGCAAAAATTTGAAGACTTACGAAATTTCGTTAATGATGATGATGAACGTTAAGAGGAACAGATAATGAGTAAACATGAAAACCCCTACCCAGGTGAAAATAATACAGGACACTTTTGGGATGACGAACAAGACTTAAGAGAGCTAAACAACCGTCCGCCAAGATGGTACATGCAAGCTATGTTTATTGGGCTTGTAGCGGTTGTTGTTTATTCATTCTACTATCCAAGTATCCCTTGGTTTGGAGAGCATTATAAGGGTACAGCAGGATGGACTCAAATTACAGAGATGGATGAAAGCGTTGCAGAGCTTGAAGCTTATCGTGAAAAGAAATTTGCAGCAACCGAACAAGCCATTGCAGACTCTTCACTAGAAGACATTATTCGTGATGAAGAACTAAAAACCTATGCAGTTAAAACAGCTAAGACGTTATTTGGTGATAATTGCGCCGCTTGTCATGGCGCTAGTGGCCAGGGTAATGAGGGCTTTCCAGTCTTAGCTGATGATGATTGGTTATATGGTGGATCATTAGCTAAGATTGAGCAAACACTTATCATTGGTCGTAAGGGTAACATGCCAGCCCGTATGCTTGGTATTACTGATGAGCAGGCTGATGAACTAGCAACTTTCTTAATTGAAACAGGCAAGGGCTCCCAAGGTAAACCTAACCCTGCTTCGAAAGCACTTTACATGAGCAAGGGTTGTATTGGTTGTCATGGTCCAACATTGGCAGGTAATCAGATGCTAGGCTCGGCTAATTTGAGCGATAGTATTTATCGTTTTAAGGCAGAAGACCAGCATGCCTCGGTTGTGCGCACGATTCTTCATGGAGTTAACCAAGGTCATGATGCGCAAACCCAAGACGCGGTAATGCCAGCATTTGGCCAGTCTAGTGTGATCGATGCAGTACAACTTAAGAAGCTTGTGGTTTATGTTCATCAGTTAGGCGGTGGAGTTCCAGTTCCAGCTATTAAGTCAGAAGCTAAATAGAACAAAACTTACTTATATTTTTACTAGGAAATATAGGCAATAACATCAATGAAACACCTCTTGATTAAGGTATTTTTTTAGTCTATAAAAATATATAAAATACCGAGCTATTTTTTTAATAGTAGATGTAACTTCTTGGTATAATTTGCGTTTATTGCCGAAGTAGCACAGTTGGTAGTGCAACTGATTTGTAATCAGTAGGTCGCCAGTTCGAGTCCGGCCTTCGGCACCATATTCAAACCCATAGCATTTGCTATGGGTTTTTTCGTTTTTAAATCCGATAAACCATAGTATTAATATTAACAAAAATCAAATAAGGAAATGATTGGCGGATATTGATAAGGTTTTTTTGAGAAATATTGCTTGTTTTCGAAAAACCAGAAATTTTTGACAGAAGAGAGTGAAAGTCTAATAAATAGCCCTAATTTATGCCTCAAACAGCTATTTACAGGTTATTTTCGATACAAAAAATGGTATTTAATATAGAAAATCAGTTGATTTTCATTATTTCCGAAATAATTGATTAAGTGTGCAGGCAATGATCTGTTTTGAAAAAGGCACAATTAGATCCAGTCACTGGATCGCAATAGGTGCAAAGTTCATCACCATTATCGAGTAATATTTTTTTATTATTTAAAACAATGCCGTCTTTTTTTAGCTCAGACAATGCTCTAGAAAAAGACTCTGGCTGCATTCCTAAATAAGCAGCCGTTAAGGATTTTGAGTAAGGCAACTCGAAAGTGCCATTAGCTTTAGAATGTACTAAATACCAACCAACTTTTTCTTTGGCAGTTTTTAGCTGTAATACTTCCGCACTAAGCATCAGGCTTTGGACGCTTTCAGCTAAATATTGAACAATATTTAGCGAAAATTGATGATGCTCAGCCATGGCTTTGGCAATAGCCTCTTGTGGAAAGTAAAATAAAGTGGTTTTTTTAACAAAAACCGCGGTTACATCATAATGAGGTGAAAAATGCATAGGTGAAACAACATCTTTAAGGCCAACTATTTTCAAAACAAGCTCATTGCCTCGTTGATCAATTTTTGTCAATTTAAACAGGCCATCGAAATTAATATACAGTCTAGAATGTTCAGTAGAGCTAAAGGAAGCAACCTCGCCTTTTTGAAAATACTTAATTTTCAAAGCCGCAAATAAGCCCCCTAACGCTTCTTGAGTTAAATTTTTAAAAATAGGTAGACTAAGAAGATAACCATGATATTTATCGATATATTTTTGAGTGGGAGTCATGTGGCTAAATTGTAGCAGAAAAAAGAAAAATATGGCTCAAATTAAACAATATATTGACCTAAATCAAGGAATCTTAATTTATTCTTGATACAATTGTAAGCCTCTCCCCGGGGTTAATCGAAAGATTAGCCCCACCCTATTAAACCAAGCCCTTGTTATTTTTCAGCACTCACTGAGTAAGATTATCAAAAGCAAGTAGCGCTAAGCAACGAACACAATGGTTCAATTTCTTTGTATTGCCATATTCCATATTGCGATACTATGTGTTTTTATTGTGGTTGTAATAAAGTCGTTACCAAGGATAAAGCCAAATCAGGGCCTTATTTGGAAGCCCTTTTTAAAGAAATCGGTAGACAATACTGAAACCCAGTTTTCTAAAATTATCTAATAACGTCAAAACCAGGCGCTAAGTTCAAGGCAAAAATACGTTCATTTAGCTCAGGATTAAGGATTATTGCGCTAAAGACAACCTGAATTGTTTGACCTAGTTGGTTTGTTAATCGAATGGCGTTCAATGTCTTGTTGCGAAATCCAAAACTTAGCTGATTACTCTTCTTAGTTTGATACCAATTAACCCCTAGCTCACTATGAGTGAACTGCGGTAAATCTTGTAAGTTTTCAGGGCGATTCATCAGCCAGTATAAAGGAGTATTTTTTAAATCATTTGTGGCTTGCTGGCTTGCCTGTTCTAATTCTGTATCAATGAGCCACAACTCATGATTATTTAGCAATAATGTTTGCTCAATTGGCGTTTTGGTTTGCCAAACAAAAGAATTGGGGCGCTTAAAGTGTAGGTAACCAGAGGTCTTAGTTAAAGGTGTGCTTGACTCACTAAGGGTTTGTTGAGTGAAGTCTGCGCTAAGTGTTTCAAACGAATTAAAAAAATCACTAAATTCACTATTTGCTATCGCCATGCTGGAAAAGCATAGGGCTAAAGCAGCCAGAAAATTAGTCATCTGTATTAATCGGCTCTGGCGCAAGCACTTGGCGATTGCCCGCACTGTTCATGGTGCTTACAACACCCGCTGATTCCATATCTTCGATAATACGAGCCGCTCGGTTGTAACCAATACGCATACGGCGCTGTAAGCTTGAAATAGAGGCCCTGCGTGACGAGGTAACAATTTGAACAGCGTCATCATATAAAGAGTCTAATTCCCCACCAGGCGTTGAAGTTGTGCCACCAGTACTATGAGAATCTTGTGATTCACTATGTGCATTTAAGACGCCATCAAGATAGTTAGTTTCTGAACTTTCTTTTAAGAAATTTACCACACGCAAAATTTCATCATCATCAACAAAAGCGCCATGTACTCGAGTTAGATGTGCCGCACCGGGACTCATATAAAGCATATCGCCCATACCTAGTAATTGTTCAGCGCCACCTTGGTCGAGAATGGTGCGAGAATCTACTTTACTTGAGACTTTAAAAGCAATTCTAGTTGGTATGTTAGATTTGATAAGACCAGTTATAACATCAACACTTGGACGCTGAGTAGCAATGATAATATGAATGCCAGCAGCACGCGCCTTTTGAGCCAAACGTACAATTAGAGCTTCAACGCGTTTGGCTTTAGTACGATCCTCTTGAGCCAATGCGCCCAGCATATCGGCGTACTCATCAATCACCAGCATAATAAGTGGCAATGCTTTTAGCTCTTGTGCTTCTTCACCTTCCTGTGCTGTATTTTTATTAAAACTTGGGTCTAGTAAGGGCTCACCCTTTTCTTTGGATTTTTTAAGCTTCTCATTAAAGCCATCAATATTTCGAACACCGAATCTAGCCAGTAATGAATAGCGACGCTCCATCTCATTGACACACCACCAGAGTGCTGATGCTGCCTCATTCATGTCGGTAACAACGGGTGTTAATAGGTGTGGGATATCTGCATATATAGCTAATTCAACAATTTTCGGATCGATCATGATAATGCGAACTTCATCAGGCTTGGCTTTATAAAGCACACTTAAGATCATGGCATTCAACCCTACCGACTTACCCATTCCCGTAGCACCAGCCACCAATAGATGAGGCATTTTTGCCAAATTGGCAACAATAGGTTGCCCATTAATGTCTTTGCCTAAGCCCATAGAAAGCGGAGAGTGAGATTTTGAGAACTCTTCAGACGCAAGCACCTCTTTAAGGCTGATCATTTCTCGTGTTTCGTTAGGAATTTCCAAGCCGATGACAGGCTTGCCAGGAATCACGTCAACAATACGCACGCTCTCAACCAATAAAGCACGAGCCAAGTCCTTATTAAGATTCATGATTTGTGATACCTTGACACCTGGTGCCAAGGAAAGCTCAAACTGAGTAACAACTGGCCCTGGAGTAACCGTTGTGATGGTGACGTCAAAACCAAAATCTTTAAGCTTTAGTTCAACTTGTCGGGACATATTTTCCAATACCTGTTCAGAAAAACCACGGGTATTGTTAACGGGCTCGTCCAGTAAATCTAAGCTAGGCAGGCCTGCAATTGTTGTTGTGTTAAATAAATTTGAAGAGGCAGCTTTTTTTATTTTCTTAACTTGAGCCGCCTTAACCTTGGCGACAACACCTGGTCTTTCTGTCGGCTTAGGTGTGATCTTAAGTTTTTCTGGTTTGTTGAGTTTAGCTTTGGCGCGTCTTTGTTGAATGTTGGTAAAAAAAGCACCCAGCGTACTACCAGTAAAAGAAAAAATATTAATCCAAGAAGCGCTAGCAACAATACTAAAACTCACCATGATAATGCCCAGATAAACAATAAACGAAGCGCCACCAAACAGAACACCAAAGTAATCGTGCATGCTAATACCAAGATAACCTCCTGAGGAGCCCATATTGGCGAAATTTTGAGCAAGAAAGGCACTGCTAAAAGCAATTAGAACAATAAGAGCAAAATTTCGGATTAATATAATTGTCTTGGGCGACTTGGGTTGCTCCGCACTTTTATGAACACACCAGCCAAACCAGCTAAGTGCTATTGGAATGATATAGGCACTAAAACCCAGAATAGATAAGGAAATATCACTTAAATAGGCACCAAAGATGCCGGCCAAATTAGCAACTGATGCATCAAGGGCTACGTCGCCAGACCACGGGTTTTCGTGGGAAGAATGAGTAAGTAGTGCTGCTAAATAAATAAGACCAATCGCGACAAGCGCAATAAAGAGTATCTCACTACTGGCTTTTGTGCGTGGCTTTTGACGGTTTTTTTTTACTTTGATTAATGTATTTTTTTTCAAGGGGATTTGCTCTTGCTCTATAATGTTTGAAACTAAAAGGCTGATTTTGGTCTGGTTATAAGTATAAAGGATTGGAGTATAAATGAGTGAAAATAAACATTGTAAGGTATTGATTGTCGGTTCAGGTCCTGCAGGTTATTCAGCAGCTGTTTATGCAGCACGTGCGAATTTAAGCCCAGTGATGGTTAGTGGCATGGAGCAGGGTGGCCAGCTAATGACAACCACTGATGTGGATAATTGGACTGGAGATGACGAGGGTGTTCAAGGGCCTGAGTTAATGGAGCGCATGAAAAAACATGCCGAGCGTTTTGATACTGAGATTATTAATGACTATATTACGACAGTTGATTTTTCAAAACGTCCATTCACTTTAAAAGGCGGCTCTACAACATATACTGCAGACTCAGTTATTATTGCTACGGGCGCATCAGCTCGTTATTTAGGCCTGGATTCTGAAGAGACCTTTAAAGGCAAAGGTGTTTCAGCTTGTGCAACCTGTGATGGATTTTTCTATCGTGGCCAAAAGGTTGCAGTTATCGGTGGCGGTAATACAGCAGTTGAAGAAGCAATGTTTTTATCTAATATCGCTGATCATGTCACCATCGTTCATAGAGGAGAGAAGTTCTCTAGTGAAAAAATTCTATCTAACCAGCTTATTGAAAAATCAAAAAACGGTAACATCAGTATTGAGTTCAATCAAAACTTAGATGAGGTGTTGGGTGACGATATGGGAGTTACTGGCCTTCGTTTAAAGAATAATGATGGCAGCACTAAAGATATTGACGTTCACGGCGTGTTTATTGCGATTGGACATACGCCAAATACTGGCATATTTGAGGGGCATCTAGAGATGAACCACGGCTATTTGCAAGTACAAAGCGGCACTCAGGGTAATGCAACACAAACGTCAGTAGAAGGTGTATTTGCAGCAGGCGATGTTGCAGACCACATTTATCGTCAAGCGATCACTTCAGCTGGCTCAGGCTGTATGGCAGCTTTAGATGCTGAGAAATTTTTAGGCGAATAGTTTTTTATAAAGCACAGGATTTATTGGTATAATTCTGACTTTTACGGCCGCATAGCTCAGTTGGTAGAGCAAGGGATTGAAAATCCCTGTGTCCCTAGTTCAATTCTAGGTGCGGCCACCACATTTAAAACCCTGCAGTGATGCGGGGTTTTTTTCGCACATCATTCTTTGTGTTTCTCACAAATAGAATTTGATTGATAAGTATTTTGGCGAAATATTGGCAAACTAATGTCTATCTTTAAAATATAATATTTAATATGCTTAAAAAGTTTAATAAATTATCAGTAACTTTTCTACTAGTCTTTTTTTCATTTAGCTCTCAAGCGTCAACTGGTCAGGACTGGTTTGACGCTCCTTTAAAAGAATGTTTTGAAGCAATTGAAGAAGGAAAGTTTATAGATAAATTTAGAACTAAAGTACTATTAGTAGTTCCTGTTGAATATAATTTCGGATCTAAAGAGCTTCAGAAGAAATATGC
The DNA here is from genome assembly GCA_028228555.1 of Candidatus Thioglobus sp. Classification (NCBI taxonomy): domain Bacteria; kingdom Pseudomonadati; phylum Pseudomonadota; class Gammaproteobacteria; family Pseudothioglobaceae (SeqCode); genus Candidatus Thioglobus; species Candidatus Thioglobus sp. Next base: position 276,808 of record JAOJBP010000001.1, read on the forward strand.
AAAAAGAAGACATGTAAAAGAGTGTGGAGTGAAATCACTTAACTTTTTTCATGATGATAGGGAGTATTCACTTAATAGAGTAATGAAATCCCATAAAAGTGGAGGTGCAACTTACAATTGTCCCAGGTTAAATGCTAAAAGTTATGCTTTTTGTGAGTATGCGAAAGCGAAAAATGTTAAGGGTGTAAGACCGACCACTAAGAGATAATTTCTTAATAGCTTTCAAACATTTACTAGCTATATAAAAAAAGCGCACCAAAGGGTGCGCTTTTTTTATATAAGCTTTTAAAAGACTATACGCCTGGCATGTAATTCATTACTAGGCCAATAATGATTAAAGTCAGAAATGCACCAGCTAGCATGGCCATAGCCACACAAACTTGGGTTATTGCACATTTTGGTGAGCCGACCTCTTGTCCATCATATTTCATCATATCTATTCTCTCCTCAAGATTAAAATAAGTAAATATATTGCTACATTTTTAATATTAACATAATTGAAATTATTAGCATGACTATCACTATGGGCTAATATTGATATCTAACAATATGAGTTAAATATTTATTATAGAAATGCGCTGAGATAACCTTAGATTGTAGCAGTTTGTTATTTAGGGATAAGAAAGTCAATACGAAATATAGCTATATATGAAACTTTATAAATCTATATTATAAAATTATTATATTAATTAGTTGACATATTATGATTTCATGATATAATATCTCACATGTCGGCACTTTCCCCCAAGAAATATTCTCTCCTCAAGAGATTAGGTGTCGGCATACTAATTAACTGAGACAAACATTATGAAAACAATTTTAAACTTTATAGCCATAACAACATTAGTAGTTACAAACGTTTCTGCTGAAGTGGTTACACCCTATGGTGTTTTTAATCCGTTAGCTATGTTTGATGCCTCAGCAAATAATAAAACATCTGAACTAAACTCAGCGTTTTATAACTATGGCAATCAAGGATATGATTTTGTAGTGAATTCCGCACCAGCTATTGTGCCGACAAAACCGACACAACTTGCAAGTTTAGATCGTTAAGAGCTAGTAGACGACTGCTGCGTTAATCGCTACCGTGCTAGGCATGGCTAGCAAATCACTTTTTACTCGAATATTTAGATAACTCTTTGTTGGTTCGTTCAACATTCTGGCGGTAAAAGTATTGTCATTGTAAGTTAGCTTAACTCGATAACCTTTTAATACTTTTGCAGCTTCCTTCTGGTATCGCACATTCCAACATCTGTGAACGCCATTACTACAAGGCTCAGTTATTTTTTTTAAAGTGTAATTCATGTAGATCGGTTCAATATTGACAATATCAGCTTTGATAATCTCAGTTTCATGATTAATAGCTGAGGCGCTACCGATGAAAGTAGCTAGTAAAATAATGGTAGTGGCAATCTTTTGAGCGGGGAAACTTGAAACTATTTTCTTTAACATTAATTGTTTAGCCTTTTTTTATAAAAATAATCATAAACTATATTATATATTTATAATATTATGATATAATGATTCCAGAAGATCATTATTCTCTCCCCCGAGACATATTTAATGATTTTCTATTAGGTAGTCGTTTTTTTATTCTCCTCAAGTTTAGTTAGGCGGCTACCTCCTCCTCAAGATTTAATCCCCTTTTTCTTTGTGCCATGATATACACTTGCAACAGCTTTGCAATACTATCATTAGAGCATAATTTTATGATATTGTTATATTACTATCAGCTAAAGTATTTCGCCAAATACAGTGGCTAAATTTAAGTAATTAATGCAGTGTTTCTGGACTGATATAGTCCTGTTTAGAGGGCTGTAAGGTTTCTTGAATAAGCAATGTTCCCATGCGAACAAACTCTATAATTTCATTAAGATCTTGTGCATTTTGCTCGTTATCAAGTAATTCAGCATCAAGTTTTGAAATTTCAGAAAAATCTTTAATCATTTCAAGTGCATCTTCATCGGTTGTTGAGACTTTTTGAAGCCCTAGGCCAACTAAATAACCTTGACACCATTCAATCAGTGTATTGGCTTGTTCACTAAGTCTAGCGTCTTCATCCGCAATTAATATTTGAAATTCAAGTGTTTCATCATTTAATTGGGACAATGTTTCATTGAAAATTTGAGCCAACTCCTCATGAGCTGATTTTTCAGCAATATTGCTTAGATCAATACTAACCAAGACCTCATTCAGCCAATCATCCAGGCTTAGATCGGGCTTGACACAAGCAAAGCCGCATAAAATTCCATGAGCACTGGAAATGGTGTCATCGGTATTAAGTTTGTGCAGGGTGGATTTAAGCGAGTCGTAGTCTAGTTGATTATTCATGAATTATGCGCCAGTGTTTGCATGACTGCCATACGTATGGCGATACCATTAGTAACTTGTTGTAGGATGATAGACTGAGCACAATCGGCAACCGCAGAATCAATCTCAACACCTCGATTAATCGGTCCTGGATGCATTACTAAGCAGTCCTTTTTAGCCAATGCTAAGCGTTCTGGAGTGAGGCCAAAATTATCAAAATACTCTTGCTCATTAGGAATATCGGCTTCGATCATGCGTTCTTTTTGAAGACGTAAAACAATAATAACGTCGCAATCTTTAAGTCCATCATCGATCTTGTCAAAACACCTAATCGCCTCACAGCGATTTGAATCATGCTGCAATCCTTCAGGCGCAATAAGTCGAATGTCTTTTGTGCCTAGTGTTTTAAGAGCTTGAATATCTGAATGAGCAACACGAGAATGGGTGATATCTCCTACGATAGCAACAGATAGCTCTTCAAAATTTGGTTTATATTGACGAATGCTAAGCATGTCTAACAAGGCTTGGGTCGGATGAGCGTTGATACCGTCACCTGCATTAAGAATCGACACGCCTTCTAAATATTGAGCAACATGATGTGGCAATCCAGATTGTTTATGACGAATAACAAACATATCAATTTGCATAGCCTTAAGTGTACGCATGGTATCCATCAATGCTTCATTTTTCTTTAGAGCGGAGTTTGCTAAGTCAACGTTAATGACATTAGCACTGCTGCGCATGGCCGCAATCTCGAAGGTGTTCCTGGTTCGTGTTGATGGCTCAAAAAATAAGTTAGCAACCGACATGTCATCTAATGCTTTAGATTTCTTTAAATTGCCTTTGCTGTCAATGAGATTATCAGCCTTATCAAGAATACTGATTAAATGAGATTTAGATAGACCTTCAAGGCCTAAAAGATGGATTAACTTGCCAGAATCATCTAGTTGGGCTTGATTGCTGATCAAATCTTTATTCATGAATCTCCTAGCCAGGTTTGTAATATTAGCGCTGCTGAGCGCTTATCCACCTCACTGCGACTTGCATTCTTGTGATGGTGATTATATTTTAGTTGTTTTTTGGCTTCATTTGATGATAAATGTTCATCGATAAAAACGGTCTCAATATTGTAACGTTGAGTAAGTTTTCTGCCAAAGGATTTAGCAATAAAGGTCATCTCTTGCTCCTTTCCTTCCTTGTCATAAGGCACGCCAACAATAAACAAATCAACCTTATGTTGGCTAATGATAGTGTCAAACGCCGTCCAATTAGTGGCGCCATTTTTGTGGTGTGACACCACATCTATGCCACTGGCTTGCGATATCAAACTATTCGCAATGGCCACGCCTGTTCGCTTCGTACCAACGTCAAATCCTAGATACGTTTGTATCTTCATTTGAGTTGTTGAAATAATTGATAACCAACATAGCCATCGATTGGTAGTTGATTGGCACGTTGATATTCACGAGCTGCATTGCGTGTTTTAGGACCAGATATTCCATCTGGTTCGCCTGTGTCAAAACCAAACTGGTTTAATTGAGCCTGTATTTGCATAATGTTTTCACGGCTCAAAGAAGGCTCTTTAATTGGCGCAGCATAGAGTTTATCAGTGCCGGCTAGTCGATCGGATAAATGACCTACGGAAAGAGCGTACAAAATAGAATTATTCCAACGCAGAATAGCACGGAAATTTGGATAAACTAAAAATCCAGGACCTTTAAAGCCCATAGGAAGAATCAATGAGGCTTTCATAGTGGAGTTAGGCAATGACTTGCCATCGGCCATTTTGACGCCTAAGGTGCGCCACTCATTGACAGTTTTTTTTACACTAAGTGTGGCTAATTGATAGTCAAAAGTCGATGGGATGCTAACTTCTCTGCCCCAGCGCTGTCCTCGTACCCAACCTATTTCTTGTAAAAAATAGGCAGCACTAGAAAAGATGTCTTGAGTATTGTCCCAGAGGCCTATTTCTCCATCTTGATCTGCATCCACACCATAGGCCGCCACATTGGTCGGCATAAATTGAACATTGCCCATTGCACCCGCCCAAGACCCTTTAGCATTTGGCGGTATTTTATGCTCATCAATCAAGGTAAGCAAAGTAAGTAATTGCTCGGTAAAAAAATCACGACGACGCCTGTCATAACTAAGAGTTGCGAGAGATCGAACTAAATTTAAGTTGCCTGTATTGCTACCATAGTTGGTTTCCAACCCCCAGAAAGCAACAATAATATGAGGTGGGACCCCATATTTTTGATAATTTTCTTGAAGTATTTGCTGATGTAGCTTAAGCTTTTGATCACCCTTATTAAGGCGATATTCACTGACTCTAGAGCCCAAGTAACGCCAGAAATTTTGACTAAATTCAGCTTGGGTCTGATCAAACTTAATGACTTTTGGATTAGGTGTTAACTCCAAAAACACCTGGTCAAGTGTTTTTGTAGAAACACCTCTGGAAATGGCTTTTTGACGTATATCTAGTAAGAAATCCTCAAAGCTTTGGCTCTCAGGCACAAATTTTGGCGCTAGGGTATCATTGGCAAACGCCCAGCTAGAAAATAATAAGCAAAGTATCAATCTAAACATGACAAAATTATAATGCCTAAGCCACTCATCATCTTTGTCTTTTTAGGGTTAAGTGCCTGTCAACCAATTCTTCAAAATGATGAAGTTAAAGGCAGTACTATGGGTACTTCTTACATCATAAAGACTCAAAATGCCCACATTGATAAACGTCAGATTGACCAACGTCTAGATCAAATTAATAAAATCTTCTCTAGTTGGGATCAAAGCTCTGAGCTTTCTGTATTAAATCGCCAATCTATTGGGGAGTCAGTAAATATTTCGAACGAGATGGTCTTTGTGTTACAAGAGGCTATTAAGGCCCATAAGCAAACAAATGGATTTTTCAATCCCGTAATGGGTAATTTGATTGATATTTGGGGCTTTGGATCGGTTGATGCTGAACATAGGCCTGGTAAAGTAGCAATTGAAAATGCATTAGAAAAATCCTCTATTGAACTATTAACCTTAAATGGATCAAAATTTGAAAAAAGTGCAGATATTAAAATTAATTTATCAGCCATCGCTAAGGGATATGCGGTTGATGAGATAGCTGAAATATTAAAAAGCAAGAACATTAAGCGATTTATGGTGGAAGTTGGCGGTGAGATTAAAACCCAAGGCAGTTGGTTAATTGGTATTGAAACACCTTTAGGACAAGCACCTGTTGCTGTTGAATTGGTTAATGAGTCTATCGCAACATCGGGTAATTATCGCCAATTTTTTGTCTGGCAGGGTAATCGCTATGCCCATATCTTAAATCCACATACTGGCCTGCCCGTAAGTAGTGATCTATTTTCAGCGAGTGTTATTCATAAAAGCAATATGTTGGCAGATGCCTATGCAACAGCAATGATGGCAATGGGACATGCTAAGGCCGTTAAAATGGCTCAAGAGCTAAATCTTAAAACTATACTAGTTTTAAATAAATGTGACAACCCTTGTTTGTCGGAAAATATTATAAAGATTGGATTATGAAGCCACTTGCAGAAACACTTAGACCAAAAGACTTAAAAGATTTTTGTTCGCAAACTCATTTATTAAACGACGCTCATCCACTTAAACAAGCCATTAACAATAAGCAGCTGCATTCAATGATTTTGTGGGGCCCATCGGGTGTTGGAAAAACCACCTTGGCGCGTATTATATGCGCCCAAGTTGAGGGTTATTTTGTTCAGCTTAGTGCGGTTTTAGATGGCGTTAAAGAGTTAAGAGTGGTGATTGAAAATGCCAAAAAATATCAAAATATAGGCCAATCAACCATCCTATTTGTGGATGAGATACATCGGTTTAATAAAGCACAACAAGATGCTTTTTTGCCACATATTGAATCTGGTTTAATTACTTTAATTGGCGCCACTACAGAAAATCCATCCTTTGAGTTGAATTGCGCCTTATTGTCTCGCGCCAGTGTGTATGTGCTCGAAGCGCTGGATGAGACTGGTTTAATGCAGATATTGCAGCGATGTATGGTGCATTTGAATTTGACACTAGATCAGGATTCGCAAGAAAAAATTGTGGTCAGTAGTTCTGGTGATGCGCGCCGTTTGATTAATATCGTTGAAAAAATAGACCAGGCAAAATTAACTCAACTGGATTCACAAAGTATTGGCCAGTTTTTACAAGACAAGGTTTCTAATTTTGACAAGGGTGGAGATATTTTTTATCAACAGCTTTCTGCCTTTCACAAGTCTGTTCGCGGGTCTAGCCCTGATGGCGCATTATATTGGATGGCAAGAATGCTAGTAGGTGGTTGCGATCCCAAAACTATCGCCAGACGCCTATTAGCTATAGCTTCAGAAGATATTGGCAATGCAGATCCAAGAGCGCTTGAAATCTCGTTAAATGCTTGGGATGTATATGACCGAATAGGCGATAAAGAAGGTAATCGTGCTATTGCTCAAGCCGCAGTATATTGCGCCGTTGCGCCTAAGTCTAATGCGCTTTATAAAGCCTTTAACCAGGCAATGGTTGAGGCTCAAGAAACGCATGATTTACCCGTGCCAAAACATTTATGTAATGCACCAACAAGGCTTATGAATGATTTGGGTTATGGACAAGGTTATCGTTATGCTCATGACGAAGTAGACGGCATTAGTCATGGTCAAACATATTTTCCAGAGACATTGGGTGAGTCATGTTACTATCAGCCAATTGATCGAGGGCTAGAGATTAAAATCGCACAAAAACTTAGAAAAATTCGAGGAGAATCATGACATTTTTACCCACTGTTTTAGCCATTGGCATCGGCGCCACTATCGGCGCTAGTTTGCGTTATTATTTAACTCAATTTATGAATGCCACCATGGGATCTGCTTTTCCTTATGGCACCTTAAGCGCCAATATTATTGGTTCTTTCTTGGCAGGTATTTTGGTGGTGGTTGTTATAGAAAAAGCGGCCTTAAATGAAGTTTATAGACTCATGTTGTTAATTGGGTTAACAGGCTCTTTAACCACCATGTCAACCTTGTCTTGGGAGTCGGTAGAGATGATTAGCTTAGGTCATTATGGACAGGCTGCGATTAATATTTTATTTAATGTGGTACTGTCTTTAATAGCAGCAGGTTCAGGTGTTGCTTTGACTCGGTATTTTTTTTCTAATTAAGTTTTTGCTCAATCGCATCAAATAAAACGCCGGCAATATTAAGATTAAATTGGGTATCTAGCTCGCGAATACAAGTTGGGCTAGTGACATTAATTTCGGTGATATAGTCGCCAATCACATCCAGCCCAACAAACATAAGGCCTTTGTCTTTTAGGGTGGATGAAATTTGGTCGCATAAGTAGCGATCTCTTGGGCTTAATGGCTGTCCAACGCCAGTTGCACCTGCAGCTAAATTACCTTTAAAGCTACCTTCAGCTGGCATGCGTGCTAATGCATAATCAATGGGTTGGCCATCAATTAGTAAAATGCGTTTGTCCCCTTGGGATATTTCTGATAAAAATTCTTGAGCCATAATAGGCGAGCTACCATGATGGGTTAAATAGTCTAATACTTCAGTAATGTTAGCATCACCTTGTTCGAGCTTAAAAATATCTTTTCCACCCATGCCATCCAATGGCTTAACCACACTAATACCTTGTTTTGCAATGAATTTTTTTAGTTGATCTTGGTTGCTACTAACCAGTGTTTTGGCGATACAATGTGGAAAATTAAGCGCAAAAAGCTTCTCATTGGCATCTCGTAAAGATTGAGGCTTATTTACGACTAATACGCCTTTTTTCTCAGCTTGCTCAAGAAAATAAGTAGCATATATATAGCTCATATCAAAAGGTGGATCTTTGCGCATAAGGATGATATCAAAGCTTTCAAGTGATAACTCGACTTGCTCTTCTTTATCGAACCAATGTGTAGGATGATCAAAAACTTGAGTTCTGGCACAGGTAGCAAATATCTCTGAATTTTTTGCAAACAAATTATGGGTATCAAAGGTGTAGATTTCCCAATTTCGCTTAGTAGCTTCTAACATCATCGCTAAAGAGGAATCTTTATAAGGTTTAATGTCTTTGATGTCATCCATCACGACGGCAATTTTAATTGGCTTCATGATCTATATTATAGGTTATGTATGACCAGTTTGCCAAAGCTTGACTTAAGTTGTTGATAAATCACAATAAAGCATGTTAGAATAAAAAACTGAGGAGAAATAAAAAGCTTGGCATATACCACCCTAACATTAGAACATCCAGAAACCAAAGAAGTCCGGCATGCGCCTGTGGGCTTTTCATGGACTTCATTGTGCTTATTTTTCTGTCCAGCAATTTATCGCCGCGATTGGAAGTCTTTTGCACTAATGTTCCCCTTGTGTGTTTTGACCTTAGGGCTTGCTAACATTGTATTTTTCTTTACTTACAATAGACTCTATGTCAAACATTTACTGTCTCAGGGTTATAAAATTACGGTACACGGCGTTAGTGGTGTCAATCAATCTTATTTGTGAAAAACCGAAAATTAAGCTGGACAAAAAAGCAAGGATAGAATATAATCACGCCACTTTAGTGCGGGGTGGAGCAGTTCGGTAGCTCGTCGGGCTCATAACCCGAAGGTCATAGGTTCAAATCCTGTCCCCGCTACCAAATTAAGTCTTTTTTGGTTTTTTATGACCATTAAAGCAAGCAAAGACCCCCTTTTTAGGGGGTTTTTGTTATGTAGAAAAAAACGATTAGCAAGAATTAGGCAATAGGCGCCTCTATGTAAATAGGCAAATACCTCAGTAGTTTAGGCAGGTTTTTGTTATGTTTAGAAAGTGCACGGTAAATACCTCAAAAGGATTTTACTATGCAAACAAAGGTTAAAAAGAAGCAAGATAAATGGCAAAAATAACAGAAAAAATTACTAATTTGATTAGCCCTGTACTTGAAGATATGGGGTATGAATTAGTGGGCGTAGAATATGCTGCTGGTGGCAAGCATACTATTTTGCGAGTTTTCATTGATACAGATAATGGTATTGGTATTGATGATTGTGAAAAAGTATCACACCAATTAAGTGCCATTTTTGATGTAGAAGACCCAATTGCAAGCCAATACAATTTAGAGGTATCTTCGCCTGGTATTGAAAGACCCCTGTTCCATATTGGACACTACCAGCGTTTTCTTGGCAGTGATGTTAGCCTTCGTCTAGTTAGGCCAATTAATGGTCAACGTAAATTTAAAGGGGCAATTGGAAGCGTTAGTGAAGTGAACCATGCCATTGAATTAGTAACAGAATTAGGTCCAATTACATTGGATATTGATATGATTGAAAAAGCGAACTTGATCGCTGATTTTTAGGAGAAATACATGGACGGTAAAGAATTATTTTTGATAGTTGAGGCAATCTCTAATGAAAAAAACATCTCAAAAGAAGATGTGTTTGAATCATTAGAAGAGGCGCTAGCAGTCGCTACAAAAAAACGTAAAGAGATAGACGCTCATGTAGAAATTGACCGTAAAACCGGTGAATTTCACACATTCAGACAATGGATGGTAATCGACGATAAAGAAAACTTTGTAGATGATGATGGTACACCATTTGATTCAGAACTGCATATTTATGAAAAAGATTCTAATGGCATTGCCGTTGATGATTTTGTGCGTGAGCCAATTGAAACTGAAGAGTTTGGTCGTATTGCAGCACAAATTGTTAAGCAAGTTATTATTCAAAAAGTTCGTGAAGCGGAAAGAGAAGTTATTGTTCATGATTACACCCAACGTGTTGGTGAAGTCATTATGGTTACCGTGAAGCGTGTCGACCGTGGCAATGTTTATGTTGACATGGGTGGCGTTGATGGCATGATTTCTAAATTTGACTTAATTCCTAATGAGTCAGTTCGTAAGAATGATCGATTAAGAGCTTATATTAAAGAAGTTAAATCATCGGTTCGTGGTGCGCAAATTTTCTTATCGCGAACTGTTCCTGAGATGATGATTCAATTATTTGAAATGGAAGTGCCAGAAATATCTGAAGGTGTTATTGAAATTATGGGTTGCGCTAGAGATCCTGGATTGCGCTCAAAGCTTGCGGTTAAAGCAAAAGATAAGCGCTTAGACCCAATCGGATCTTGTATTGGTATGCGTGGTGCACGAGTTCAAGCGGTTTCAAATGAGCTTAATGGAGAGCGTGTTGATATAATCCTATGGGACGAAGATCCGGCGCAGTTTGCTATTAATGCAATGGCACCAGCAGAAGTAAGTTCTATTGTTGTTGATGAAGATCGTAACTCAATGGATATTGCAGTTGACGAAGATCAGCTAGCTTTGGCGATCGGTCGCGGTGGTCAAAATATTAAATTAGCAGCACGCCTAACAGGTTGGAAGTTAAATGTTATGTCAATAGCAGATGCTAATGAAAAGCAAGCTGAAGAAACGCAAAAAGCGAGTGGCAAACTGGCAGATAAGCTAGGTGTTGATAGCGAAGTAGCCAGTGTACTATTGGAAGAGGGTTTTACGAGTGTTGATGATATTGCAGATGCAGATGTGGCACTTCTAGAAGGAATTGAAGAGTTTGATGCTACGATGGTTGAAGAATTACAAGAGCGAGCTGCGGATGCACAGTTAGTGCAAGCCCTAGGTGATGCCGATGCTTCTGAAGCATTAAGCAGTGTTGAGGGTGTGGATGCTGATTTGGCAGAGGCTTTAATTGAGGCAGAGATTACTACGGTAGATGAGCTCGCAGAGTTGTCTATTGACGAGTTGCTTGAGATTCAAGTTATGGACAAAGAAAAGGCCTCAGGTGTTATCATGACAGCAAGAGAAAACGAAGGGTGGTTTGATTAATAACGGATATTAGTAAGAAACGTTCATTTAATCATTATAAAAACAGGCAAGCATTATGGCACATACAGTTGAAACATTATCCAAACTACTGAAAAAGACACCCGATGAGGTAATCACAATTCTGACGAATGCCGGAATTGAGGGTAAAAAAGCAGACTCTGATATTTCCGCCGAGGAAAGAAAGGTTCTGATGGGTAGTTTGTCTAAGCGCTCTTCAAGTAAATCTAGCATGTCGGTTTCACGCAAGCCTAGTAGCAAAACAACGAGCGGGAAAAGTGGCGGCGTTCAAGTTCAAATTAAGAAAAAGCGTGTTAAGCAAGTGTCTGTTGAAACAGAGACTATTGTTAATGAGGCGGCTCAAGCAGCACAAGCTGCCCTTGATGCAGGGCGTGATGCTGATGAAAAGTTATTAGCTCAAGATGCAAAACGTTTAGAAATGACTCGTTTACAAAAAGAGCAAGCTGAGGCTTTAAAGGCACCAAAAGAGGTGGCTAATGAAGAGAAGGAAGCTGTAAAAACGGAAGAAAAGCCTGCTAAAGCTGCCAAAGAAGAGAAGCAAACAGATGAGAAAAAACCTCAAAGACAACGTGCTGCGCCGAATAACAAGGCACCAGGCCGCAAACAACTTCATGTAGCTAGACACAATCCAAATCGTAAACTGAAAAAGAAAGACAGAACTCGATTAAGCCAAAAAACTCAAGAAGAGCAAGCACAACATGGTTTCCAAAAGCCTGTTGAGAAAGTCATGCATGATATTGCTGTTCCAGAAAATATCAAGGTAAGTGATCTTGCCCAGAAAATGACGACTAAGGCTGGTGAAGTCTTAAAAGTGTTAATGGGTATGGGTGTTATGGCCACATTGAACGATGTGATTGACCAGGACACAGCTTTATTAGTAGTTGAAGAGATGGGCCATGTTGGTATTGCCAGCGTTGAAGAGACTGTTGAAGATACATTGATTGAGAAGTCAAAGCCAACCGGCGATCAAAGTGCTAGACCGCCTGTTGTTACTATTATGGGCCACGTTGACCATGGTAAAACCTCTCTATTGGACTACATTCGTAAAGCTAAGATAGCTGACGGTGAAGCTGGCGGAATTACTCAGCACATTGGCTCGTATCAAGTTAGTACTGATAATGGCAAGATTACGTTTATTGACACCCCAGGACACGCAGCATTTTCAAAAATGCGATCACGTGGCGCTAACGCAACTGACATTATTATTTTAGTTGTGGCTGCGGATGACGGTGTTATGCCGCAGACAATTGAATCTATTAAGCATGCTAAAAAAGCGGGCGTACCAATTATTGTTGCTATTAACAAAATTGACAAAGAGGGCTCAGATTTAGAAAAAATTAAGCAAGTGCTATCAACCCATGACGTAATCTCAGAAGACTGGGGCGGCGATGTAATGATGGTTCCAGTATCAGCGCATACTGGTGAAGGTATTGATGCATTGCTTGAAGCGATTACGTTAACTGCGGAAGTGTTAGAATTTTCAGCAGTGGTTAATGCGCCAGCAAACGGCACCGTTTTAGAGGCTCGTCTAGAAAAGGGTCGTGGTAAAGTAACGACAATCCTAGTGCAGTCTGGTACTTTAAAGAAAGGCGATATTATGATTGCTGGTCTAGAGTACGGCAAGGTTAAGCAAATTGTAAATGACCAAGGCAAAGTTCTTAAAGAAGCCGGCCCATCTACACCTGTTGAGGTTCTAGGTTTTTCAGGCGTTCCAAACTCTGGTGATGAAGTTTTAGTTGTTGAGAGTGAGCGTAAAGCGCGTGAAGTTGCAGACTTTAGAAAAGCTAAAGAACGTGAAGCAGAATTACAAAGACAGCAAGCTTACAAGATGGAAAACTTCTTACAAAAAATGGAAGAAGGTCATGTTTCAACCGTTAATGTTTTACTTAAATCTGATGTTCGTGGTTCAGCTCAAGCATTGGTCGAGGCTTTAGAAGAGTTATCAACTGATGAAGTCAGAGTAAAGGTGGTATCGAGCGGTGTTGGCGGTATTAATAATACTGATATTAATTTAGCAGCAACTTCAGAGGCTTTAGTGCTTGGTTTTAATGTTCGTGCCGATGCAGTAGCTCGTAAAACAGCAGATAGTGAAGGTGTTCGCATTGAATATTACTCAATCATTTACAACCTAATCGACGATGTTAAAGCTATCATGAGTGGCTTGTTAAGTCCTGCATTGAGTGAAAATATTATTGGTATAGCAAACGTGAAAGATGTATTTAGATCACAAAAATTGGGCGATATTGCTGGCTGTATGGTTGAAGAAGGTACAGTTAAGAAAGACTTGCCGATTCGCGTACTGCGTGATAGCGTTGTGATCTTCGAGGGCGAATTAGAGTCATTAAGGCGTTTCAAGGACGATGTTAAATCCGTAAAATCTGGTACTGAGTGTGGTATTGGTGTTGCAGGTTATAACGATGTTCAGCCAGGCGATCAAATCGAAGTCTTTGAACGTGTTGAAACCGCACGTAGTCTATAGCACTTATGGAACAAAAGGATTCCTTTAGAATTGAACGTATTAACGAGCTGGTTCGTCGTGAATTAGTGACTTTATTAAAGAACGAAACTAAAGACCCTAGGCTATCTAGTGTTGTTATTACTGATGTATTAACCAGTCGCGATTTGAGTGCTGCCAAGGTTTACTACACAGTATCTGAGCAAGATCAGAAAGAGGTTGAGATATTGCTAAATAAAGCCTCAGGATTCTTTCGCTCTCGTCTTTCAAAAACAATTGATTTGCGCCATACACCTGCGTTGAGATTTATGTTTGATCCTGCACCTAATAACGGTGCAAGAATCGATGATCTACTTTCTAGACTTTAAATTTAGCCATGTCAAGGCGCAATCCTAAAGGCCGAGACATTAATGGTATTGTCTTGTTAGATAAAGACACTGGCCTTAGTTCAAATGCCGCCTTACAAAAAGTTAAACGACTTTTCTTTGCTAAAAAAGCAGGGCATACTGGTAGTCTAGATCCACTTGCTAGTGGCATCCTTCCGATTTGTCTGGGGCAAGCAACCAAGGTAGCTCAATTTTTATTGGATGACGATAAACGCTATTTTGTGCGCGCTAAATTAGGTGAGAATACCGATACTTACGATTGTGAAGGTGTCGTGATTACATGCCAACCATTTGAACAGCTGAACCAAGATGAAATCATGGCGGCAGCGCTGAGTTTTAAGGGTAATATTTTGCAAGTTCCTCCAATGTATTCAGCGCTCAAAAAGGACGGACAGCCACTATATAAGCTCGCTAGACAGGGTATTGAAATTGAGCGCCCTGCTCGTCCAGTGACAATCCATGATATTAATTTTATTAGTTATGAACAAGGAGTTATAACCTTGGATATTAGCTGCTCTAAAGGCACTTATATTCGAAGTTTAATCCAAGATATTGGCGACAAGCTAGGTTGTGGTGCTCATGTTATTGAGTTGAGACGCACAGGGTTTGCACATCTTGACATTAGTGAAACCATTAAATTTTGTGAATTAGAGGCGCTTGTTACTGAAGATTATCGCCAGCTAGATGCGCATATTTTTCCCAGTGAGAATATGCTGCCCAACATTCAAGATGCTTCGCTAGATGTACAACAAACTATTGACATTAAATTCGGACGAGCTATTAAGTCAAACCAACTGGGAGAGCAGCATACGGTTAAGCTGTTTGACCCAGATCATGAGTTTTTAGGGGTGGGAGAATTATCAAAGGATGGTGTCATTGCACCCAAACGTCTTTTTGTTTAATCTATAATTTAGCGCATGAATACTGGAGATAATAAAAAAAGCGCCTTGGTCGGCTACGGGTTTGACGAAAACTTAATGCGAAGTGTTAAGGGAGATGAAGGCTTAAAAGACAGCGTTTATAATCGAGAGCGGACACAAAGTATCGTTGATGATAATATCGAAGAGCTTCTGGATGTGGTTTTATTTTTATTACTATCAACTGGTATTTATCGTATTGTTATTGGTTTGAATAACGGCGAAATTAAAACCTCTTCTGTTTTTGATCCGTTTAATGTAGAGATTCATCTTGCCGAAGACTTGTTGGTGCCTGATTATGTCTTTAATCATTTTGGCATGATTGCCTTAGACGAAAAAGAGGCATTAATTAAGCGCTATTATCAAATGCTTGAGCATGATCCAGCGTTTGGCTATTTGTCTGACGAGTGGCAAGCAGCTTTTCATCAGCGCAGTAAAGACATGAAGCAATTGACTGATGAAACTGAGCTTAGATATATTGTTGACCACATCCCAGCACTAAGAAATTTAGATGGTTATTATTTGCGCTCAGCCGTGATTAATTTATTTAACTCGACTATTTCTATGTCATTTAACTGTGACGGTACACAGATTATGTCGCATAAGAAATTTAGAGAGTTTATCGAAGAATACGTATAGGAAAGAATATGAAGGTTTTAGTAATTGGTGCTGGCGGCCGCGAGCATGCCTTGGCTTGGCAGTGTGCTAAGTTTGACAATATTAAAGAAGTTTTTGTAGCACCGGGTAATGCAGGTACCGAGCTAGAAGACAAGCTCACTAATGTTAATATTGACGCTGAGGATATTGACGGGCTGATTAAATTTTCCCAAGATAACCAAATTGATATTACTATTGTTGGCCCTGAAGCGCCATTAGTAATGGGGGTAGTAGATCGTTTTCAAGCGCAAGGATTGGCTATTTTTGGTCCAACCCAAGCCGCTTCACAACTAGAAGGATCAAAAGCATTTTGTAAAGATTTTTTGTATCGAAATAATATCCCGACCGCCTACTATGATGTCTTTACTGAGGTTGATCCTGCGGTTAAGTATGTGCAAGAAAAAGGTACACCGATTGTTATTAAGGCGGATGGTTTGGCTGCAGGCAAAGGCGTTATCATTGCCAATACAGAAGCTGAAGCGGTTGTCGCTATTAATGATATGTTAGAGGGAAACCGATTTGGTGCAGCGGGTTCACGTGTAGTTATTGAAGAATTTTTGGTGGGCGAAGAAGCAAGCTTTATTGTTATGGTTGATGGCCAAAATATCTTGCCAATGGCAACTTCACAAGATCATAAGGCCCGTGACAACGCCGATAAAGGTCCAAATACTGGAGGCATGGGTGCTTATTCTCCAGCGCCAATTGTGACCGATGAAATTTTTCAAGATGTTATGAATAGCGTTATCCGCCCAACAGTTGATGGCATGTCATCTGAGGAAAATTCGTATACAGGATTTTTATATGCTGGGCTGATGATTGACCAACAGGGCAATTCAAAGGTACTAGAATACAACTGCCGTTTTGGGGATCCAGAAACTCAGCCAATCATGATGCGCCTTAAATCTAACTTGGCAGAATTATGCCTACTAGCAACTCAGGGCAAACTGGATAAAGCGAATATTGAATGGGACGCACGCTCAGCCATGGGCGTTGTACTAGCCGCCAATGGCTATCCTGATGCTTATCCGTCTGGCGAAGTCATTGGATTACCATCAGATACTATTGATGCTAAAGTGTTTCATGCGGGTACAAAAATAGATGGTAATGACGTAATGACAAGCGGCGGGCGAGTTCTATGCGCAACTGCCCTAGGTGTTGACACTAAACAGGCGCAATCAAATGCTTATCAACTGCTTGAGAAAATTAACTGGCCAAGTGCTTACTTCAGAACTGATATCGGCTTTAAAGCTATCAAGTAATAAGTACACTTTTATGTATCAAATGGTGCATTAAATAAGTCGTCAAGTTTGTTTTTTTGCTCTCTAAAAGTGCACCATATTTTGCGCTCTCAAAATCGCATTGCTTTGCTATAATGATCTTATGAAAATTTTAGTTGCAGGTAGCGGGATCATTGGAGTTAGTTCAGCTTATTATCTGGCTAAAGCTGGTCATGAGGTGATAGTTGTTGACCAGGAATCTGCGTCAGCACTAAGCACCAGTTATGCCAATGCGGGTCAGTTATCATATGGAATGTCATCTCCTTGGGCGGGCCCTGGAATTCCATTTAAGGCTATGAAGTGGTTGTTGGCAAAATATGCACCTTTAATTTATCAATCCTAAGCTTACTTTTTTAACGATAAAGTTTTTATTTAAAATTTTAAGGAATTGTACTGTTGGTCGATATGAGATTAATAAATCTCGAATGGTTCGAGTATCAAAATACTCTCAGCAGGCTATTGCTGAGATGGTCAAAGAATACGATTTTGATTTCGAGCTAAGAAGTCATGGCTTGTTGCAAGTGTTTAGAACTAAGGCCCAGCTTGAGGCATCCAAAAAAGATATGGCGGTTCTAGATACTTATAATGTTAAGTATAAAAAGTTAAATGTAGAGGGCTGCATCAAGGTTGAACCTGCACTTGCTCATGTTAAGGATAAGATACTTGGTGGCATACACTACCTTGAGGATCAAAGCGCTAATTGCTTTTCATTTACTAATCACTTAACTCAGGCATGTAAGAATTTAGGCGTTAAGTTTGACTTTAATGTCAGTATTCAAAAGATTAATTATGAAAATAAAAGTATTGTTGGCATTCAGACGGATAAGGGTCTTTATCAGGCAGATAAATATATTATCGCCTTAGGTAGTGAGTCGACTGATATCCTTGCCCCGCTTGGTATACATTTGCCTATTTATCCGGTTAAAGGCTATTCTATTACTATGCCGATTAAGAATGATGCCGATGCCCCACAAGGCACACTCATGGATGAAACTTATAAAGTAGCTATTACACGACTTGGCGATACGATTCGTATCGCAGGTATTGCAGAACTCACAGGCTATGATAGGAGTTTGTCAAAATCAGGGGACCGTATTACTCAATTTGTTCTTAAAGATTTATTTCCAAAAGCATCTGAGCAAGTAGAAGATGACCACCTTTGGGCAGGTTTGCGACCAATGACACCTGATGGCACGCCAATTATTGGAAAAACACCTTATGATAATTTATTTTTAAACACCGGACATGGAACACTCGGATGGACTATGGGCTTAGGGTCGGGAAAGCTTATTAGTTCAATTGTTTCTGGAAAGGCGCCTGAGATAGATATCGAGGGGCTCGATATGTTTAGGTATCAATAAATATTGCCAGTCCAAATGATTATTATTGGTGTGGATGAAGCAGGTCGTGGCCCATTAGTGGGAGCAGTGGTTGCGGGTGCAGTAGTACTGCCAAGTAAGTTTGAGTTGCCTGAGCTCACCGATTCAAAAAGACTTAGTGCGAAGAAGCGTGAAGCCTTATACACACTTATTACTGAGCAATGTCAATGGGCGGTGGGTGAGTCTAGTGTGCAAGAGATTGATGAAATCAATATTTTGCAAGCTACAATGCTGGCGATGAAGCGCGCTGTAGAAAATCTCAATCTTAAATATGATCAAGTTTTAGTCGACGGCAACCGCTGTCCTGATGTGCAATATTGCACGGCAATCGTGAAAGGGGATTTAACAGAACCTGTTATTTCAGCGGCATCCATTATTGCCAAAGTTACGCGTGATAGGCAAATGCTGGAATTAGATAAGCAATATCCTCAGTATGGTTTTGCCCAGCATAAGGGCTACGGAACCAAGATACACTTAGCGGCCCTCAAACACCACGGCGCCATTCAAGGCCATCACCGAGCTTCATTTGCCCCAATTAAACATTTAATTGGTTAAAAAGGTGTGCCTTCCATGGTGCTACCACCATTCAATTCTTGAATTTGGCGTTTTAATTCTGATTTTTTAGTGTCAAGCTCTGCTTGTTTTTTTAATAGTTCAGCTTTTTTCTGTGCCGCTATTTCCCTTTGTCGATCGCGCTCAATTTCGGCTGCTGGACGAGTCTTTAAGTATTCAAAACGCTTAACAATTTTTTTGGCCCATTTAGCCTTGGAGGCAACTTTAACCGCTTTTTGTGCTTCACGCTGTGTCACCGCACCCATTAGGTAGACCGTTTGGTTTTCAGTCATCACCCTAACAAGGGTTGGGTGAAACACTTCTTGTTCATGAAACAAGGTCTCCACTTGTGCAGTGATAGCTGCATCTTTAGAGCGACTTAATAATCCGCTGTTTGGACCAACAGTTATTTCGTTAAAAACCTGCTTGATTTTTGGATCTTGAATTTGGGCCTGTTCAATTGTGTACTTAAGTATTGCATTACTAGGCACTTCTCCAGTAATTAGCACGCTTTTTTTATAAACCATAAAGTTAAGATGTACATCCTTTAAGGCGCTATCTTGGCTTGGCCATGCGAACATTCTAAACATAATAGTCCTATCGTCTAGCACTTCACCTGCACTTCGCCTGTCATTGGCAGTAGTAATAATGGTACTAATGGTTGAAGCGCCTTGAAGAGCAGGCAAGCAGCCTGTTAGCAGGAGTGAATTAGTAATTAATATAGTGGCAAGCAGTAATTTTTTCATAAATAATTAGCCGTCGAAGGCGTCCTTAATCCAGTTGATTTTAGGATATTTTAAATCAGATTCTAGTCCTACAACATCAAACCGACAGATATATTCATCAAACTCATCATGTTGTTGCAAGTAGCGTTGTGCGCTGCGAATAATTTTTGTCTGCTTACTAGGAGTTATGGTTTCAATAGCTGATCCAAACAGCGTATTTTTTCGATAACGAACTTCAACAAAAACCAATACTTGCTCGAATTTATCAAGCATAATAATATCTATTTCACCAACCTTGGTAAGATAATTTTGTTCAATTAACGTTAGACCCTGCTGAATCAGATGTTTCAGTGCAATGTCTTCTGCTTGATTGCCAACTTGTCTTTTAATGCTAAACATGATCGGAACGCTTTATATTGTCGCCACCCCTATTGGAAATCTAGATGATATCACTTTTAGGGCAATTGAAACTCTAAAAAATGCAGACGTTATCTTGGCAGAAGATACACGTCATTCTAAGCGCTTGCTCAATCATTACGATATCAAAACTGATTTACGCGCTTTTCATGAGCACAATGAAACGCAAAAATCCCAGTTGGTCATTAACGAGCTTCTCGAAGGAAAAAATATGACACTCATCAGTGATGCGGGAACGCCACTCATTAGTGATCCGGGCTACATACTGGTACGTGAAGCCAAAAAAGCCGGTGTGATGGTCTCACCTATTCCGGGTGCTAGCGCAATGATTAGCGCCATGAGTGTGGCTGGTATTGCCAGTGACCAATTTGGATTTTTTGGTTTTTTACCTAGCAAAAAAGCTGCTAGAATTAAAGCTATCCAGGCTATTGCACACATTGATCAAACTGCTATTTTTTATGAATCACCCAAGCGCATTTTAGCGTGTGCACATGATTTACAAAGCGTTTTGGGCGATGAACGGATTGTGTGTTTTGCCAAAGAGCTTACCAAATCTTTTGAAACCATTAAAACTGACACCTTACCCGGTTTGATTAATTATCTAGAACTAGACCAAGCGCACCAAAAAGGCGAATTTGTGGTTTTAATTTCTAGTATCGATAAAAATAACAAAGTTATTGGTGAGGAACAATTAGACAAAATACTGCCTATTTTACTGATGGAAATGGGCGCTTCAAAAGCCGCCAAGCTGGCTGCAAAGATTACCGGTATTGACAAAAAGTATTGCTATCAGCGCGCTATTGACTTATAAGGGATTAATATGGATTTTTACACACGACACATTTTTTTTTGTAATAATATTCGTGAAGACGCTAAATCTAGTTGCTCGCAACTTGGCGCTAAGCAGATGTATAACTACGCTAAAGCCAAGTGCCGGAATGAGGGTGTAATTGGAGAGGGGAAAATAGGCGTTAGCGAATCACGCTGTTTAGGCAGGTGTGAGCATGGGCCGGTGGCGGTTGTATATCCGGATAATGTTTGGTATCAATATATTGACGAAGAGGATATTGACGAAATCATTGATAAGCATCTCATCGCTGGAAAACCTGTTAAACGCTTACAGATTGACTAATTTTTGATATAAATTTTGCACTTTTTGCTTTAATTCGAAAATTTCCGAATTATTTTCAATCACATCAATGGGTAGCTGATCTGCTAGTTTTAGCCTATTTTCTGCACTTGTTTGTGCAGAAATAAGCGATTTTGCAGTATTTTTATCGATATTTTCACGATTTATTAGTCTTTTTAGCTGTTTTTGTTCATTACAATCAACAATAATGGCCCTATCAAACAAATAAGCTAAGTTTTTTTCAAATAATAGCGGAATTTCTACAATAATAATCTGTTTTTTACTATTTTTTATCATCATTTGCATTTTTTTCAATATTTTTGGATGCAAAATATCTTCAATGAGCTGCTGATTAGCTTTATTTTTAAGCAAAATTTTTCGTAAAGCCTTGCGATTAAGGGTTTTGTCAGCATTAAGAACGCCTTCACCAAAGTGTTCAATCAACTGGCTCAATCCCTTGCTATCAGGTTTGACCACTTGACGAGACAGTTCATCAAGGCTGATAATCTCAGCCCCAAGAGTTTCAAGAAGTTGGCAGACGTTTGATTTACCGCAGGCAATCCCGCCTGTAAGCGCTATTTTCATGTGTTTGATTTTAGCAATATTCTGCTTTAGCTATTGACAACTTATGCAAATATATCGATAATACACGCTCTTTGGTTATGTAGCTCAGCTGGTTAGAGCACAGCATTCATAATGCTGGGGTCGGTGGTTCAAGTCCACCTATAACCACCATCGATTTTAATACCCCTCTTAAGGGGTATTTTTTTGTCTTAATTTTAATAAGATTTATTTCAGATGGCTTCGATCTTACTGCTGATCTAGATTTAAGGTAGAGGGATAATGCGCAATATTTG